>DASQHW010000436.1:0-3878 GCA_035631895.1 Acidimicrobiia bacterium
ATGAAAGCAACGCCTTGCGTCGATCGAGTTGACGTTTGGTCGAAGACCCTCATCGCGGCCATCGCCGACAGTGGTTCTCGTAAAACGGTAGTGGAGATGTCACGGTGGTGAACGCGGCATAACACGTGAAGACGTCTGGCGTCGCGTTCACGGCGGGTTGGTTGCGGTCGGCGCGATGGGCCGGCGCGGCTGCTGGCGGTTGCGGACACCACCGTAGCGGTCGCCACCGACGGCGGCGATCGGGAGCGTGTTTGTCGGTGGGTAGTCGAGCGCGTCGAAGTCGATGTCCGGTATGCGCCGGTCGAACCCGATCGCCTTGTGTGTCATCGACAGCGACAGCGCGACTGCGACGTCGCCGCGGATGACGCCGAGCTTGCGGGCCGCGACCGCGACCCGGGTCTGGCAACGGCAGTCGATCGAGTGGATCGCCGCGGTCTTCGCGGCACTCCCGATCGCGATGCCGAGGTCGATGTCGCGCAGGTTGCAAGTCGGGCCCGCGAATTCGAGCTCGGCCGACTCGTCGCGCAGCTGCTTCGTCGCGTGCAAGAACTCGGCGCACGTCGCATAGCCGCAGGCGCCGCAGTCGTAGTTGGGCGGGTACCAGTCGGCGATGCCGACGAACAGGATCGCGTCGACGGCTTCGGCGACCTCCGCGTCTCGGAACCAGATCGTCTCCTGGCGCTCCGTGCCGCGGGCCCGCAACCACTCGGCCAGCTCGTGGCGCACCTCGGGGTCCGACACGATGACGGTCTCCATGAAGTTCGGCTTGCCGGCCAGGAACAGTTGACCCCCCGACTTCGGCGCGGTGATCGCCGCGGCGGCCATGAGCTTTGCGACCTGGACGACGGTCTCGGCGCGGATTGTGTCGTAGTCGAGGTGGTCGTCACTCACGCCACTACTCCAAGTTGTTGACGGCACCACGCGTAGAGCGCGTCGTACACGAAGCTTGCACGCTCGAGCAGCCGCTGGTCGTCGGCTTCGACGTCGAGGCCGCCGAGCCCGATCGCGAGCAGACCCGCGCCGGCGGGATCGGTGTCGAGCTCGCTTGTGATGTCGGCTGCGTGCACGATCCGGGCGAGCCGGGCAAGCGCAGGGTCGTCGAGGCGGTAGTTGTCGATGAGCACCTCGAAGGTGCACTTGCCGTCGCGGTGATCGAACTCGGCGCCGGGGGCGTCGAATGAGTGGGCGCCGTGCCGTTCGGCGTCTGCGAGCACGTCGGCCGCTGGGACGTAGAGAATTTCGGCATCGGGGTCGATGAATCGCCGAATGAGCCAGGGACAGGCGATGCGGTCGGTCTTCGGACGGGCGCGGGTCATCCACTTCATAACGTTCCTCCTCTGTTTGTGCGCGCGAGGCCTTCGAGATTCAGGTAGCCGCCGACGACGTCGTAGCGCGTGATGGGCCGGTACTCGACGCTCCTGTGCACGTCGGAGTCCGTGAGCCGGTCGCGTTCGGGTGTCGCGATCCAGGCGTCGAAGACCTCGTGGCTCGGCCAGATCGTGACGACGACCGTCGCTCCTTGCGGCGTCGAAGGTTCGAGGACGAGCTCAGCACATATGCCGTGCGCCTCGCGCACCGCTCGGTTCTCGTCGATCCACGCCAAGAACTGCGCCCGTTCATCGTCGGGAACGGCGACGGTTCGCCAGCAGACGATCATCGAGCCTCCACTTGGGTGTCGGGCAACGGGACGTGTCGGAACCAGCGCCACAGGACGATGTCGTAGAACGCTTTGACGGTGCCAGCGATCACGAAGGGCGCGCCCAGCGCGAGTGACGACGCCGCGCCGGCAAGCGCGGGCCCGGCGGGACGCACGACGTAGCGGGCGGTGTTCGTGTACGCCGCTGCCGGCACCCGCTCGTGCGGATCAACGATGTGCATGACGTAGGCCTGACGGGTCGGCACGTCAATTTGCGCGATCATCACGCGCGCGAACCACAGTGCGACCGCCACGGGAAGGTTGGTCGCGAACGCGAGCCCGATCAGAAACAGGTTCGACGGCAGGTGAGTCGCGACCATCGTCGTGAGCAACCCGAAGCGGCGCGCGAGCACCGGCGCGAGCAGGAACGACGCCGTCTGCAGCAGGCTCACCGTGAAGAACACGAGCCCGATCTGGCCCGGGGTTGCACCGAAGCGGCGGGAGAACCAGAACGCGATGAACGATTGCACGACGAACCCACCACCGAACGCATCAAGCGCGAACAGACCCGACAGCCGCACGACCGTCGGCCGGGACCGTTCCAGGCGCACGACCGGCGCGAGGACCGAACGTTCGGTTTCGACGACCGGCGTGAGCCTGACCGCGAGTAGGACGCCGGCGAGTGCCGCGACAACGAGCAGCAGGAACCACCGCTGTGTCGGGACGTCGATCCAGCGGTGCGTCATCGACGGCAAGGCCGCCGCGAGTGCGCCGACCGCGCCGCCCGCCGTCGCGACCGCGTTGTAGATCCCGAACCCGGACGCGAGCCGCGCCGGCGGCAGTTCCTGAGCGAGCATGGCCTGCTCGAGCGAGGTGAAGGGGCCCGACTCGACGACTTCGGTCGACAGCGCGCCGGCGAGCGCCACCACGCCGAGCACCCACGCCGAGGTCGCGAACGCGAACACGACGCCGGTGACCGCGAGCACGACATACAAGGCGATGTAGGCACGGCGGCGGCCGACGCGGTCGCCATAGCGCGCGATCATGATTGATGCGACCGCGGTGCCTGCGACGACCGCCGCCAGCACGAGACCCGCTTCGAGGCCGGAGAAGTCGAGCTCGTCGAGCGTCACGCCGAGAAGAACCGAAGTGAGGCCGTACCCGAAGGCACGCAGCGCTTGCGCGCCCAAGACGACGCGAGTGTCGTGCGTGATCGTCGTCATGACGTCATGACGGTTCGCGTCCGAGCGCGAGCGCGCGTCGTCGGTACTCGTAGAGGCCATCGAACAATGGGCCGGTGAGCCCGAGCAGGTCGTCGTCCGCGCGCACCATCGATAGGCCGCGACAGATGACGTCGACGCCGAGAGCCTCGGGAGCATCAAAGCGTTCGTCGGCGAGGTCGGCCTCGTGAATGATGCGCGCAACATCCCATAACACGGGATCGTCCAGCTTGAACTCGCGGAGCATCGTCTCGAACGTGCAGTCACCACCGTGGTGCGAGAGCGCCGCGCCCCGCATGTCGAAGGCGGTCGCATCCGCCGGAACGTCGGCAGGATCCTCGACGAACACGAACTTGGGCTCGGGGTCAATGAACCGACGGATCAGCCACGCGCACGCGGCACGGTCCACGTGGCACTGCACGCGCGTCGCCCACTTCATCGTGGTGCGTCCTCGGTCTCCAACGCCGCACCGAGACGCTCCACGGCCCGCGCCGCGCGTACTCGGTCTTTGGCTGCGAAGTGGTCGCGGGCTTCGATGCGCCGGAGCTCACGTCGGAGGCGTTCGACGGTGCGACGATCGCGATTGCCCGCCGCAAGTACCGCGTCGGCCTCCTCGAGGAGCGCGCGATACTCCTCGGCCGCGGCATCGTGCAGGCGCGCGGCCAGCGTCCGCTGCTGCTCCTTCGAACCGGGCGTCGCCGACCACGTCCATGCCTCGCCGCCCGCTTCGAGGATCTCGTCGGCAAGCCAGTCGAACTGTTCGCGATTCTTCGCGCTCGCCGGCAACGCCACGAGCCCGTCGACGAGCTGCACAACCCCGAGCCGACGGAGCTTGCGCCACACCCTGATCCGAGGCGTCGACGGCTCCCGGGGGAGCCGGTACGCCAGGAGCACCCACTCCGACATCGGTGCCATACGCGCATCTTACAACAACTTGCAACCACGGTTACAGCACTTTAGAGTGCAACCGTGGTTACAGCAGAACCAGTGGAGGACCTGATGAGCTTCCTGATCTCGGCCGC
>DASQHW010000437.1:0-2436 GCA_035631895.1 Acidimicrobiia bacterium
GTGTCGTGCTGCCACTCCGCGAGCACCGCGATGAGCTCGCCCTGCGCACGCGCGACCTGTCCATCCTGTCCGAGGACGGACAGGGCACGAGCTGGGACCCGATCAAGGTCGAGGGGGTCGTACCGGCCGACTCGACGAACGCGATCGAAGGCAGTGGGGCCGGCTTCGAGCCGATTCAGCCCGGCGCCGGCGATCCGCAGGACGATCCCGAGACTGCCGCCCGTGTGGTCGAGGACGCGACGCGGGCCGCAGACGCCGCAGCCGCATCCGACGTGCCCGCGCTGCACGTCTGCGACGCCACGCCACCGAGCACCGAGGGGCCGGGCCGTGACGCGTACGCTCTGCGACTCGTGGCCGGCCGCACGCTCTACGACCGCAGCCGGGTCGTCGTCGAGACACCCGTCCTGAGCCGGCTGGTGCCCCCGGCGGGCGTCTTGCGCGTGCACCCGAACGAAGCTGGACGGATCGGCGCCGATCGTGGCAGCGAGGTGCGCATCACATCCGCACGAGGCTCTCACGTCGTCACGCTCGAGCCCGACGCAGCCGTTCCCCCGGGGACGGCACGCTTCGACTTCACCGCCGACGGTCAAGGTCCGGCCCTGCTGATCGACGCCGCATCGGCGATCACCGACTTGCGCGTGGAGGCGATCAGATGAGCGCGCTGCTCGCGCTCGACCCGCTCTTCGACAGCGGCGTCACGTGGTCGGTGTTCTTCGTCGTGCTCATCAAGGTTGTTGCGGCGTTCGCGATCCTTCTCGTCGCAGTGATGCTCTACATCTGGGCGATGCGGAAGGTCATCGCCGATATGCAGAACCGCATCGGGCCGAACCGCGCCGGCCCGTATGGCGTGCTGCAGACGCTCGCCGACGGCATCAAGCTCTTCTTCAAGGAACAGTCGATCCCTCACTCGGCCGACCGACCGGTCTTCCGCCTCGCGCCGTACCTGTCGATCATGCCGGCATTTCTCATGTTCTGCGTGGTGCCGATCGGCGGCCGTCCGTCGGACGGCACGGTCTCGCTCCTCGGCCACCGCACGTTCCTCCAGGTCGCGGATCTGCCGATGGGCGCGCTGTTCATCCTCGCGATGTCGGGGCTCGGCGTGTACGGCGTGATGCTGGCCGGCTGGTCGTCGGGGTCGAAGTATCCGCTGCTCGGGTCGGTGCGCGCGTCGGCGCAGCTCCTCTCGTACGAGGCCGCGTTCGGCCTGGCAATACTCGCCGTCCTCATCCAGGCGAACTCACTGTCGACCCATGACATCGTTCATGCACAGACGGGAACGAGCTGGCACACCATCGTCTCCGACGCCTACTGGCCGCGCACCATCGTTGCGTTCGTGATCTTCCTCATCGCGGCGACGGCCGAGGTGAATCACCCACCGTTCGACCTCGTCGAGGCCGAACAGGAGCTCGTCGGCGGCTTCAACACCGAGTACACCGGCATACGCTTCGCGATCTTCTTCCTCGCCGAATTCATGAACGTGATCACCATGTCGGCGATCGCGGTCACGTTGTTCCTCGGCGGCCCCGCGGGACCGGGCATCGGCAACAACAGCGGCTTCGTCAACACCTGGATCGTGCCGGTCTTCTGGTTCCTGGTGAAGGTTCTCGCGTTGCTGTTCACGACCGTATGGGTACGCGCCTCATTGCCCCGCATGCGCTACGACCGTCTGATGTCGCTCGGATGGAAGTGGTTGATCGAGATCGCGATCCTGTGGGTGCTCGTCACCGCGGGCATCGCCGTGTTCGCGTGGCTGATGCTCTTCGCCGCCATTCCGAGGTCGGGCGAGCGCCTCGAGGAATTCCGCTGATGGGCCGGCTCTCCGGTTTCCTCGTCACGTTGCGGCAGATGGGCAAGCCGCGTCTCACGACGCAGTTTCCCCACGAGAAGCACCCCAAGCCCATCCGCGCCCACGGACGCCATGTCCTCAATCGCTACGAGGACGGCATGGAGAAGTGCATCGGGTGCGAGCTCTGCGCGGGCGTGTGCCCGGCACGCTGCATCTACGTGCGCGGCGCCGACAACCCCATCGACGACCCCGTGTCGCCGGGGGAGCGGTACGGCTTCGTCTACGAGATCAACTACCTGCGCTGCATCCACTGCGACATGTGCGTCGAGGCCTGCCCGACCGAGGCGATCACCGAGTCCAAGCTCTTCGAGTTCTCCTTCACCAACCGCTCGGACGCCATCTACACCAAGAACGAACTGGTGGTGAACGACGACGGCACGCCGAAGAAGCTGCCGTGGGAGGACTGGCGCGAGGGCGAGGACGAGCACACCTCCGCGTGGATGCGCGCCACCGCGCCGAGCGGCTCGGCCGCGTACGAGGGCCGGGTCAACTGGTCGGCCGAGCTCGGCTTCGGCATTCGTCGGCCCGAGAACGGCCAGACGGAGGGCGACCAGGTGGAGCGGGCCGAGTAGTGGACCTCGCGATCTTCT
>DASQHW010000438.1:0-4039 GCA_035631895.1 Acidimicrobiia bacterium
GGTCTCGGCCTGCAGTCCCTCGCTTCCAGCCGGTACCTGCACATCGTCGCCGCGATGGTGCTTCCGGCGCTCGCCGTGGGTGTCGACGCCATCGTGCGGCGGCGACAGGCGCTCTTGCCGGTGTTGCTCGCTCTGTTGCTCGTAGGAATACCGGGGAACGTCGCCGATGCCGATCGTGTCGTCAAGCCGAACCCCAACCGAAAGCTCGTGCTCACATCCCTCCCGCGCATGGCTCTTGCGCACGAGGTGCCGCGATCGCTCCATCCGACGCTCAGCTTTGCCGCCGAGGTCACCATCGGTTGGCTGCTCGACGGCGTCGAATCCGGCCGGATCCCGGCGACCCGAGCGCTGACGCCTGCCGAGCTCGCGAACAACACGCTGCGGCTCTCGCTCGAGCAAGTCGACGGACCGCACCGATCTTCCTGTGTTCCACTTCACTCGGCGATAGACCTACGGCTCGGGCGGGGGCAGTCCATAAGTGTCCAGGGCAGTGTTGGTGTGCAACTCCTCGCTGACGCAACGCACGCGAGAACACAGTCGTTGCCCTTCGGTGCCTCGCTCGTGGCAACAGCGCCGACATTTGTGCTCCGCTCGGTGGTGGGCCCGGTCAACCTTCGCATCAGGCCACAATCGTTCACGGCCGCACTCTGCTGAGTCCCCCCAAGCCTCACTAAGGCGTGACGTACACGGTGCTGGTCGTGATGACTGTGAGAGCGAGTAGAGCCCCAGCAGCGACTGCGACTGTGATCGCGAGAGGAACGGCGCGCACGCGGACCGCGAGCGCCGCGAGAAGTGGGAACGCCGTCTCGACGAAACGCGGGCGCACACCGAGGCCCGCCCATCCAAGCGAGAGCACGACAAGTGCGTATGAGTACACCAGCAGGACGAGCGGCGCCCGCGAGCGCCACAGCGCCCAACCGAGCCCGATGGCGACCACCACCGCGCCGGTCGCGCCCAGTGCGTCGAGCGCGCCGAACGGCGCTGCAAACGGCTGGGTGAAGATCTGGCGAATGCGCCGAAGCGCCTCCAGGCCGCCGTCGAAATGCTGGTTCCAGCCGTCGTGCTCGACACGCTGCCATGCGCCGAGATCGCCGGTTCGCTGCCAGAGGAACACCATGAACGCGACCCAGCCCGCCGGCGCGAGCAGCGGCGCGATCAGCGGCCCGAGGCGCCGCTCACGGCGCGCGGCCACGACGGCGGCGACCACGCAGCACAGCACGAGCACGGCTGCGTTCGGTCGCGCCGCGGTCGCGGCCGCCGCGCAAAGACCCGCAACCAACCAACGCTGCTCGAGCAACGCGAGCAGGCACGCGGCCGCGAGGGCGACGGTGACTGGCTCCGCGTAACCCATGCCCCACACCATGAAGCCGGGAAAGAAACAGAAGAGCACGGCCGTGCGGTCTGCGACGTCCTTGCCCCATACTCGGCGCACGACGAGCCAGACCGCGACGACGCTTGCAACTCCCGCGAGTGTCACCACGAGCTGCGCCGCGGCCGTGTACTCGAGGCCGGTCACACGTGCGACCAGCCGCACGAGCATCGGGTACAGGGGGAAGAAGGCGATCGTGCTCTGTTGCGCGCGACCCGCGGACGCCACGACCTGCGCGGGGTATCCGGATCTCGCGGCGCGCAAGTACCACGACGCGTCGTAACGGAGGAATGCCGACCGGTACGAGGTCGGCCGCACGCCGAGTCCGCTGACGGCCTGGCCCATCAGCACGATGACGCGGCCGCCCGTGTAGGCGGCAAGGGGCACGGCCAGCAGGCGTGCCGTCGTGAGGAGACGACCCCGCGTCCGCCGGATCCAAGGGAGCCGCTCGACGGAGGGCGGCTCGGACGTCGAGACCACGCGAGGCTCGGTCCTCACCGTGCCGCATCGTATCGGCCTCCCCGTGCGTCGCCGGGCCGAGTCGCCGGTCCGCAACGTCGTCACACCGAGCGGCCAATTCTCATTGTTCGGTCTTGAGGCGACCACGTACCGTGCCGATGCCACCCTATGCGTTCGGGAGGCAGCAAGAACAGCCACACAGGGCGTCCGGCGACCCTTGTGGCAGCGGTAGTCGTGTGCATGGCGGCTCTGCTCGCGGGTGGGACGCCCGCGCGTGCAGACGATGCGGCAACGGCCCGGCTCTGGGCGGTGACCCGTGCCGGCGACGGCCGGCTGCACGTGGTGCGTGGGATGCGGGCGGCGATCGCGCGCATGGACGTGCAGCTGGGCCGCACCGACACCCAGGTCCTCAGCACCGAGGACGACCGGCCCGTCTCCGAGCTCGGCGATCCACTACGGCCCCAGCAATGGGCACTGGACCAGACGTCGTTCGAGCTCGCGTGGCCGACCGTGAGCGGCTCGGGGGTGACCGTGGCCGTCGTCGACACGGGCGTGCTCGCGGCCCACGAAGACCTCGCGGGAGCGGTGGTCGCCGGCACTGATCTGGCCTCCGACGCGCACAGCGTCGACCCGTTCGGGACGGGCATGGTGGACCCTGCCGGTCACGGCACCCACGTCGCCGGCATCATCGGCGCACGCGTGAACAACGGTCGGGGCATCGCGGGCGCAGCGCCCAACGTGAAGATCCTGCCCGTCCGGGTGCTCGACGCGCACGGGACGGGTGTGGCGTCGAACGTCGCCGAGGGCATCATCTGGGCCGCGGACCACGGCGCCCGGGTCATCAACCTGAGTCTCGGCGGTGGGCCCTCGCCGGGCATGGAAACTGCGATGCAGTACGCGAACGGCAAGGGTGCGGTCGTGCTCGCGGCCGCGGGCAACAGCTACCAGTCCGGGAACGCGCCGACCTACCCGGCTGCATATCCGGAAGCAATCGCTGTCGCGTCGGTGAATCAGTCACTGAGTCATTCGTCGTTCTCGAATACCGGCTCGTATGTCGACATCGCGGCTCCCGGCGAGATGATTCTCTCGACGTACAGCGGCAGCACGCACGACTACGAGTGGATGAGCGGGACATCGATGGCGACCCCGTACGCGTCGGCCGCAGCCGCGCTCATCGTCGGTACGAACCCGTCACTGTCGGCTGCCGACATCGAGCGCGCGCTCGAGTCGACGGCTCGTGATCTCGGTGCACCCGGTCGCGATGACACCTTCGGCTACGGACTGATCGATCCGCGGGCGGCGGTTGCCACGCTCCAGCCCCGCAGCAACAACGGCACCCAGGGCAACGGGTATTGGATCGTGACCGCGGACGGAAGCGTGCGCACCTTCGGCAGCGCCACCTTCTACGGAGACCTGACGCACGTCGCGCACTCGCAACCGATCGTGGCGGGGGCGCGCACGCCGACGGGTCGCGGATACTGGCTGGTCGGAGCCGACGGCGCCATCTACACGTTCGGCGACGCGCAATTCCATGGTTCCATGTACGGGCGGCACCTCGACGGCCACATCGTCGGCATGGCGGCAACGCCGTCCGGCCGCGGCTACGTCCTGCTCGGCCAGGACGGCGGCATCTTCACCTTCGGTGACGCGGAGTTCCATGGTTCGACCGGCGGCTGGAAGCTCGTCGCACCCGTGCTCGACATGACGATGACGCAGGACGGCCACGGATACTGGTTCGTCGCGGCCGACGGCGGGGTGTTCTCGTTCGGGGACGCGCATTTCCACGGCTCGACCGGTGGCATGCATCTTTGGGCGCCGGTGCGTTCGATGACGGCTGCCGCAAATGGCGCCGGCTATTGGATGGTTGCGGCCGACGGCGGGATCTTCGCATTCAACGTGCCGTTCCTCGGCAGCTTCCCGGGGCAGCGGAGCGTGCCGACGGTGCGCATGCGTGCGTTGAAGACCAGCGGCGGCTACTACATGCTCGGAGCGAACGGCGCGGTGTACGCGTTCGGCGCAGCGAAGTACTTCGGTTCCGCGACCGGGACGTGGGCTGTGGACCTGATGCTCACGCCGTAGTCGCCCGGACGAGCGCTTCCTGCCAGGGGCTCTCGGGCCAGCCCCGGCGTCCCCTGGCGACCGCGGTCGAGTGCAGGTATTCGACGACGTCGCCCGCAGCATGACCGAGGCGCACGAGCGCGACACCGACGA
>DASQHW010000439.1:0-6438 GCA_035631895.1 Acidimicrobiia bacterium
GGGTCCATTCGACGACGACGACGTCTCCGACGACCAGCGCCGGCTCCATCGAAGCGCTCCGCACGATCAGCGGCCGGTAGCCGAGGCCGAGGAGCGAAAGCGTCGCAAGCGCGGTGGCGGCCGTCACTCCGACGACGAGGAGCTCGGCCCGAGCGATCAGCGACGAGAGGATGCGCGAGCGCCCACCGTCGCTGTCGAGCACGGCGCGGGCTTTGCGCACGCCGAACGCCGCGATGGCATCTTGTGCAGGAATGTCGGCCGCGCTGAAGAGCTCTCGGATCCAACGCACGCGATCGACGTCGTTCATCGACAACGACATGCCGACGACTGCACCGTGCGGGGTCGGCCGCCGACGCGCGACGACTGCCGTCGTGTCGAGCGTCGTCGAGTCGGAGCACGGGATCGAGATCGACACCACGGAGCCGCGGCCCATGTCGGGAAGGTGACCGGCCACCGCGAGCCCCCGGGGCGACGCGTTCAGCGCCCGGGCGGGGCGGCCGTTGACGAAGACGGGAATGTCGATCGCGAGGCGATACCCGCTGCGTTCCCATGCGCCCTTGCCGAGGGCGCGTACCGCGAACAACCACATCAGCACCAGCTCGACGATCGCGAGCGCGACGGGTACGTCCAGAGCATGGTTGGCAACAGGGGCCCGGTCGACGAGCGCAACGGTGGTGACGAGGCTCAGCACGACCGCGGCCGCGAGAAGGGGCTGATCGGGGATGCGGAACCGGACGGGTCGTACGCGACCGGTGACGGCCGAGGACAATGCAAGCACCGAGCTCGGCGCGTCGTACGCGCCGGCACGCGCTTCCCGCAGTGGATGGAGGCGAATGCGATATGTCAGGCGGCTCGTGATCCACCGTGCGCCTGCGACCACCGCGGCGCATCCGAAGAAGAGCGCCGGGGAGCATCGAAGCGGGAACTGACCCGACCACGCGACGCCCATCGGGATCAACGTCCAGATGAGGAGCGACCAGCCCCAGAGCTCACGCAACAAGGCGCTTGCGGCCGTCGCGCGAGCGCGGCACGGGCCCGCGCGCATCGCGCCCGCGAGATCCGCGGCCGCGGCACGCCGGCGCAGGAGCTCGGTGGGCCAAAAGAGTGGCGCGTCGGCAGGGGCAGCACGACGCGCGACGGCTTCGCACACGTCAACGCCCCGGAACCCATGCGCCCTCTGGGTTCGCATCCACGCGCCCGACGGCAACCCCGGCTCGAACGGCACTGCGCGTGCGAGATCGCTGCGCACGATGGTCGCATCGGGCTCCCAAGCGTCCCCGCCGGCGGCGCGAATCTGCGATCGCACACGAGCGCGGAGCACCTCGCGTTCGGACGGAGCGAAGCTGTCCGCATTGAACGAGGGCGCGGACCCCACGACCCAGCCGACATCGCCGCCGAGCCGGCCTGCCGCGCGTGCGCACGCATCTGCGACCGGGAACGCGCTCGCAGAGACGAACAGGATGGCGTCGGTCGTGATCGAGCCCACTGCTTCGGCAAAGGCGGCCTCGAGCGTCGGCGCGACGTGGAGATCGACGTCGATGGCCGCCGCGAGCTCGTCGAGCAGCTCGCGGCGGCCAGTGGAGAGCACGACGGTCGGACCGGCTTGTGCCGCGAGGACGATGCTCGGGCGCGCGACGTCGTCGGATTCGGCGCCGAGCCGCACGACCGTCGTGACCGAACCGGTGCGCGGGCCAGGTTGCCGTGCGGCGGGAGGTGTGCGCGAGAAGGCGCCGGCGACGAACGCGAAGCTGCCCCATGCGGTCCCGACGAGGACCAGGGTGCCGACGAATCCTTCCGCGGGGCGCAGCAAGACCTCCGTCGCGCCGGCCAGGACGACCGACGCGACCGCGACGAGGAGTTCAAGGGCTCGCGCCGGTCTCACGCCCAGTGTCGACGCCGCCCGACGATCACGAGCGCGGCACCGGCAGTGAGAAGCACTGCGCCGAGGGCGATGAGCGGCAGCGACGGAGAACCCGTCCACGGCAACGAATTCGTGCCGGAGCCCGCGACGGCGGGTGCGACAACGATCGTCGTCGACGTGACGGCGCCGTCGAAGACGGTGGTCGGCGTCGTGCGTCCCGGTACCGTCGACGTCGAGCCCGCAGCGGTCGACGCGCCGTTGGGCACGGTCGTCGCCTCCGTCACCGGCGGGGGCTCGATCACGGTCGTGGTGGTGGTCGGCGCGACCGTCTCGGTCGTCGTGGTCGGGTGCGTGGTCGTCGTGGTCGGCTCCACGGTCGTCGCCTCGGTGACCGGCGTCTCCGTGGTGGTCGTGGAAGAAGGAACGGTCACGGTCGTCGTCGTGGTCGGGTGCGTCGTGGTCGTGGAGTGCGGGACGGTCGACGTGCTGGTCGTGCTCGTCTCGCCGATTGGCGCGCAGAACTGGACGTTCGAGACGTCCGGGTGGTTGCCCTTGCCGACGAGCGGCAGACCGGCGTTCGAGAACAGCCCGTGCAGCGCCGGCGGCGCGACCGACGTGATGACCGCGTCCGGGCCACCTTTGACCACCACGGCGGCGATCGCGATCTGAGAGTCCCAGGTTCCGCCGGTCGCCGAACCGTGCGTGATCGTCACGACGTGTTCGTTCCCCGCCGGCTCCTCGAAGTGGTACTTCCCACCCCCGAAGTCGAACTTCGCGACGAGTGTCGTGCCGTTCGGGCACGGCACGTTGCCGCCATTGAGATGGGACGTGGTGGTCTGCAGCAGCCCGGCGACGATCGCGATGACGCCGAGGACGATCAATGCGAGTGCCGCCGGCCTCGACCGAACCAGCCTCGAGAGACGATCTGCGCGGTCCGGCATCCTCATCCTCCGACCTATGGGCGCACGCGCCCGCGCACCTCTCAATCGTTTCGGCAGGTGCCGAGCAGGCCCGAGGGGCCGAATTGCTCCAGCGTCCAGAGCCAAAGGTCCGCGACGGGGTGACGTACCCGCGCGTCACCCGCTGCGCCGCACCAGACCTTCGCGTACGGCAATCGCGACGGCTTCCAGCTTCGAGTGTGCCTGCAGCTTGCTCAGCACGTTCTGCACGTGGTTCCGAACCGTGTGCCTGCTCAGAATCAGCTCGCGCGCGACGGCGTCGTTGCTCTTGCCGTCCGCGAGCAGTTGCAGCACTTCTCGCTCTCGTCTGGTGAGATCGGATCCGACCTGCCGGACCGATCCGCGGAGGCGAGGCAGCAGCTGTGCGAGCATCGTTTGCGGCACGTAGGCCTCGCCACCGTGCACGGTGCGAACGGCCAGCACCAGCTCGTCGAGCGCCCTGTCCTTGGTGAGGAAACCGGCGCAGCCGGCTTCGATGGCCGCGAGCGCGACTCGTTCGTCGGCGATCGCAGTAAGGATGACGACCTGCGTCTGCGGGCTGGCCGCGGTGATCCGCGTGGCGAGCGCGGTGCCGTCACCGTCGGGGAGGTGAAAGTCAACGACGGCGACATCCGGCTGATGACGAACGGCTGCTGCATATCCGTCTTCGATGGTCTGCGCGGCGGCGAGCACCACGATGTCGTCAACCTGGGTGAGCACCCGAGCGAGGCTGTCGGCGAACATCTGGTGATCGTCGATGACGATCACCCGGATTGGCTCGGCGTCATTCGCCTCTCGAGCACCTGGTCGATCGACCACGTGCATCTCCTTTACGCTGCGGACGACATTTCCAGTGTCGCATATCGCGAATACGCGGTATGCGTGTGTATCGACCGTGTGCACACGCGCAACGCACACACAATGCAGCGGCACCATGTGACGACGTTGTTTTCATGCGGGCGTACAGTGATCGCGCATGCACAATCGGTTGCATTCCTCAACGACGCGCAGTCGACGCGAAGCGATCGCCGGACCGACGGACGAGCGACTTGTCGGGCTCCTCGACGCCGCTCCCGACGCGATGGTCGCGGCGGATGCGGACGGTTTCATCGTCTGGGTGAATGCGCAAACCGAGATGCTGTTCGGCTATTCGCGCGAGGAGTTGCTCGGCACGGCGGTCGACACGCTGGTTCCCGAACACCTACGGACGGCACACCCGGAACACCGTCGCCGGTACCTTCAGGACCGCCGGCACCGACCGATGGGCGCGGGCGTACAGCTCGCTGCGCGCCGCAAGGACGGCAGCGAGTTCCCTGCCGACATCTCATTGTCCTCGGTCACCACGGACGAAGGCACGCTCGTGTGTGCCGCGATCCGTGACGTGACCGAGCGAGTACGCGCGGACGCGAAGTTCCATGCCTTCCTCGATGCGGCGCCGGACGCCACCATCGGCGTCGGCCGTGACGGCCGTATCGCCATCGTGAACGCCCGTGCGGAGCAGGTCTTCGGCTACGCACGCACCGAGCTGTTGGGCGCCCCGGTGGAGCTTCTGGTACCCGAGCATGCGCGCGACGGCCACCGCAGACACCGCGCGCACTACTTCGCCGACCCTCGAGATCGACCGATGGGCGCAGGCCTCGACCTTGCCGCGCGTCGGAAGGATGGCAGCGAGTTTCCCGCGGAGATCTCACTGGCGACGATCGACACGGACGAAGGCCTGCTCGTGTGCGCCGCGATCCGCGACGTCACCGATCGCATCGAAGCGAAAGCCGAGCGAGAGCGGTTGCGCGCCGAAGCCGAGCGAGAACGCCTGGAGGGACAGGTCCAGCGCGCGCAGCGCCTGGAGAGCCTCGGTGAGCTCGCCGGAGGAGTCGCGCACGACTTCAACAACCTGCTCGCCGCCATCATCAACTTCGCGTCATTCGCGGGCGAGGAGGTCTCGGTCGCCGCATCCGAACCCGGTGGCGAGCGCTGGGTCGCCGTGCTTCGCGACATCGAGCAGGTGACGCGGGCGGCAAAGCGTGCCTCCCAACTGACGCACCAGCTCCTCGCGTTCGCTCGCCGCGAGGTCGTGCAACCGCGAGTGCTCAACCTCAACAGCGTCGTTGCCGAGACGGAGCAACTGCTCCGGCACACGATCGGTGAGCACGTCGACCTCGCTACCGATCTCGACCCCGATCTCTGGCCGATCGTTGCCGATCCCGGCCGCATCGAGCAGGTCCTCGTCAACCTTGCCGTCAATGCACGCGATGCGATGCTCACCGGCGGCATGCTCCGCATCGACACCGGCAATGTGATTGCCGACCGGGACTACGCGTTGGCACATCCGGGTCTCGCGGCCGGCCGGTACGTGCGCCTGCGCGTCAGTGACAGTGGCACCGGAATGGATGCCGAGACGCAGCAGCACGCGTTCGAGCCGTTCTTCAGCACCAAGCCGAAAGGGGAGGGCACGGGACTCGTCCTCGCGACCGTGTACGGCATCATCCTGCAAGCCGGCGGGCGGTCGACGCTCTATTCGGAACCGGGTATCGGCACGACGTTCAGCGCGCTGCTCCCCGCGACCACGGGGGCGGCCACCACCACGCTCCACGCGGTCGACCCTGCGCCGACCGCCCGTGGTGGGGGAGAAACGGTCCTCGTCACCGAGGACGAGGACGCGATTCGGGAGGTCGCGCGCCGAATTCTCACGCGCAACGGCTATCCGGTGTTGCTCGCCGAGAACGGTGCCCGTGCACTCGAGGCTCTCGACGCCTTCGAGGGCGAAGTCCATCTGCTCCTCACCGACGTCGTGATGCCGGGCATGCAGGGGAAGGAGCTCGCCGAGGAAGCGCTGCGCCACCGGCCGGGCCTGCGCGTGCTCTACATGTCGGGGTACGCGCAACCGATTCTCGCCTCCCAGGGCACGCTCGACCCCGGCGTCGTCCTGCTGGAGAAACCGTTCACCGAACAATCGTTGCTGGGCCGCGTACGTGAGGTTCTCGACTCGTGAACACTGCGACTGCGACGGCATCACGCATCCGCGTCTTGCTCGTCGACGATCATGAGATGCTGTTGGAGAGCCTCGTTCGGCTGCTGAGCGAGCAACCTGACATCGAAGTGAGCGCGGTTGCCGCAACGGCAAACACGGCCGTCCTGGCGGCGACCCGCGTCGCGCCCGACGTGGCGATCGTCGACTTCGCACTCCCGGACGGTGTCGGCACCGACGTCGCGCGGCAGATCATCGCGAACTGCCCGGAGACCAAGGTCATCGTGCTCAGCGGCTCCGATGTCGACGTCGCGCGTGTCGAGGCGGCGCGCGCCGGCTGCGTCGGCTTTCTCGACAAGACCAAGGCGTTCGGCGACCTCGCGGGCCTGATCCGCGACGCCTTCGCGGGCCGGCTCCCGGCGCCCGGGGTGCCGCCCGCGCTCCCGTCGCCGGAACAGCTCTCCGTGTATTACCAGCCGATCGTCGACCTCACCACGACCGAGCTCGCCGGCTTCGAGGCTCTTGTACGGTGGGACCATCCGGAGCGCGGGCTCGTCCTTCCCGATCAGTTCATCCCGCTCGCCGAGCAGACGAGCCTCATCACCGAGATCGACGACTACGTCTGGATGGAGGTGTGCCGTCAAGCTGCCGTCTGGGCTCGCGATTACCCCGAC
>DASQHW010000440.1:0-5681 GCA_035631895.1 Acidimicrobiia bacterium
GGAGGTCGTCGCTGTGCTCGGGCCAGGGAGTGCTCTCGTCGTGCACGCGCGCGACGGCTTCGGGGTCGAGACGGCCGATGGACGCGAGGTCGACGGTGAGCCCGCGCCGCAAGGTGACTGCGTTCGTTCGCCGGTTCTGCAGCTCTTCGTCGTCGAGGAATGCATAGGGACGTGCAGTGAGGATCTCGTGCGCGAGCACCGACGGCTCGGTGGTGTCGACCGTGCGCACGTCGACGGTGCCCGACTCGATGCGCTCGAGCAGCGCGCGCAAACCGTCGACGTCGAGCGCCTCGTGCAGCGTGTCGTACACGGTCTGGCGGACGATCAGATGATCGGGGATCTCGATCGGTCCCGTGACGTTTTCCTGGCACGCGGCGGCCTGCGGGAACAGTGCGGCCATGAGGTCGTCCGCTTCCATGCGCTGGATCGGCGGCGGGTTGCGACGGCCGCCGCGGAAGCGGAGCACGAGCAGGGCACGATTGAGGTTCCAGCGCCACCGGGACAGGAACATCGGCGCGTCGAGCACTGCCTGTTCCAGGGTCTCCTGGACGGTGTTGCTGTGCACGTAGTGCGCCACCTCGTCGAGCGGGAAGCTGTGGTGGGGGCCGAGCGACAACACGATCGCGTCGTCGCCGGCGGCAGCCTGGAGCTCGAAGTTGAAGGTGCGACAGAACTTCTTGCGCAGCGCGAGCCCGAACGCCCGGTTGAGGCGCCCGCCGTACGGCGAGTGGATCACGAGCTGCATGCCGCCGGTCTCGTCGAAGAAGCGTTCGAGCACGAGGCGCTGCAATGTCGGTGTGGCGCCGAGCGCCGCGCGCCCGACCCCGATGTAGTCGACGATCATCGCGGCGGCTTCGACGTCGATGCCGGTGGTCTCCGCGAGCCATGCCCGCGCGCCGTCGGGCCGGCCCCGTTCGAGGAAGCTGTCGACCCGATCGCGAAGCTCCGAAACCGCTGCGGACAGCTCGGCCGTGCGGGCCGGCGCCTCGCCGGTCCAGAAGGGGACGGTTGGCGGGGCATTCCCCGCGTCGCGCACGCGCACCACGCCCGCCTCGACCCGGCGTATCTGCCACGAATGGGTGCCGAGCAAGAAGATGTCGCCGGCCATCGACTCGACCGCCCAGTCCTCGTTGACGGTGCCGATGAACGTGTCGTCGGGTTCGGCGACGACGCGGTAGTCGCCGATCTCGGGGATCGCGCCGCCGGATGTGAGCGCGGCGAGACGGGCCCCTTTGCGTCCACGGAGCTCGCCGTTCACCGCATCGTGGTGCACGTAGCGTCCGCGCGGCCCCCGACCGGTCTGCACGCCGTTGGCCACCAGGTCGATCACGTCGTCGAAGGTCTCGCGTGTCAGGTCGTTGTACGGCGCGGCGCGACGCGTGATCCGGTAGAGCTCGTCGGCCCGCCACTCGCGCGCGGCCACTTCGGCGACGACGTGCTGGGCGAGGATGTCGAGCGGGCAGTGGGGGAGCTGGATGGCGTCGAGGTTCCCGGCCCGCACCTCGCCGAGCAGTGCCGCGCACTCCACGAGCTCGTCGCGTGTGAGCGGGAACAGGCGCCCCTTCGGCACGCCAGCGCGTGAGTGGTTGGAGCGACCGACGCGCTGGAGGAACGTGGCGATGCTGCGCGGTGAACCGATCTGGCAGACGAGCTCGACCGGACCGATGTCGATGCCCAGCTCGAGCGACGCCGTGGCGACCAGCGCCCGGAGGTCGCCGGCGCGCAGGCGGGTCTCGACACGGTGACGGCGGTCCTTGGAGAGGCTGCCGTGGTGCGCGGCAACAACGTCGTCGCCGAGTCGCTCGCCCAGCTCGTGGGCCAGGCGCTCGGCCAGGCGGCGCGTGTTCACGAACACGAGTGTCGTGCGATGCCGGCCGACATGGGCCGCGATGCGATCGAGCACGTCGGCCATCTGCTCGGCGCTCGTCACCGCTTCGAGCTCGCCTTCGGGCAGCTCGATCGCGAGGTCGAGGTTGCGCTGGTGACCGGCGTCGACGATCTTCGGCAGTGGCCGGTCGCCGACCAGCAGACGCGCGACGGTCTCGATCGGCCGTTGCGTGGCGGACAGCCCGACACGGCTCGGCCGCGTCGGGCACAGTGCCTCGAGGCGTTCGAGGGTGAGCGCGAGGTGGGAGCCCCGCTTGTCGCGTGCGACCGCGTGGATCTCGTCGACGATCACGGTGTCGATCGTGGAGAGCGCCACTCGGCCGCTTGCGCTCGTCACAAGCAGGTACAGCGACTCGGGAGTGGTGATCACGAAGCTCGGCGGCTTGCGGATCATGCGTGCCCGTTCTGCGCTCGGCGTGTCGCCCGTTCGTACCGCGACGCGGATGTCGGGTGCGTCGAACCCCAGCTCCGTGGCGACTTCGGCGATCTCGCGCAGTGGGCGTTCCAGGTTCTCGGCGATGTCGACGGCCAGCGCCTTCAACGGCGAGACGTACACGACGCGCGCGACCCCGTCGACGGGTTCGCCCGCTTCGTGCGCGAGATAGAGCCGGTTGATGCAGACGAGGAAGCCGGCGAGTGTCTTGCCCGAGCCGGTCGGCGCCGCGATCAGCGTGTCGGTGCCCGCCGCGATGTGCGGCCACGCGTCCCGCTGCGGGGGAGTGGGGCCGTCGGGGAAGCGGCGCCGGAACCACGTACCGACCGCCGGATGGAACCCGTCGACGTCGACCGCCATGCCGAGCACGAGCTGGCGTGCGCCCGCAACGGGGCGCGTCACCTGGGTGGTCACCATGGGCGTGATCCTTGCGTCGGCGGTCCGCCGCAGCCTAGCGAACACATGTTCGGCATGTCAGTGGTTGCGCCGTCGCAGGTCAGCGCCGGCCTCGCCGCCACGAGCATCCGCACCCGTCTGCCGGTCGAGATGCGGGCGCGGCCGCAGCCGGGTAGGAAATGCGGGCTCCGCTCGGCGGGGCCGCGGCCGATGCACCCATGAGTCCGAGGAGCGAGTCATGCCGAACCACGTCTACCGGGTCACCGAGATCGTCGGGACCTCGCCGGATGGCGTCGACGACGCGATCCGCACCGGACTCGGGCGCGCGAACAAGACGCTGCGCAACCTTGATTGGTTCGAGGTCTCGGACATCCGTGGTCACATCGTCGACGGGACGATCGGACACGTGCAGGTGACGATGAAGGTCGGGTTCCGCCTCGACGACGAGTGAGTCCTGTCCTGCTCAGGCCTGCAGACCTGCGTTCCCCAGGCGCGGGACACGCGCGCGCCCGAAGAACGCAGGTATGGCTTTCACGCGAGCCCGGGCGCGACGGCCGCGAGGGGCCTGCTCAGGAACGCGCGTGACGTCTCGCGGGCCGGTGCCGCAACACGTCTGTCGCGTTGCTCGGCGGCGACGACCTCGATGCGGTGCTGGACCGACCACGCGACCTCGCCCCTCCGCAACGCTGCGAACTCGCGGCGGTCGAGCACGAGCAGGTACATGTCGGTCGCCGCGGTGACGGTCGCCGTGTGCGGCTCGCGGTCGAGCATTGCCAGGAGCCCGATGACGGAGTGGCGCACGTCGTGGCCGAGGACCACCCCGGCACGCTCCACAACTGCCTGACCCGAGAGGACGATGAAGCACTCCCCGCCGAAGTCGCCCTCTCGGATCAGGACCCGACCGGCGCGAACGTCGATCGGGGTGCAGAGAGAGGCAACCGCCCGGAGCTCCTTGGTGGAGCACGCCGAGAAGAGCCACGTGCCCCGGAGCTCTTCCAGCCTGCTGCGTTGGGCAGAACGCATGGACACCATGAGCTGCCTCCTCTGCGGATCTTGACGGAGGTCAGCATGCGCTCCCGTGCGGGCCGCCCGCTGCGGACGGGCGCGCACTGCCGTTGCGTACTCGTACTCATCGGTAACCGCGCGGCGGCCTGTCCCGCCGGCGCGGCGTGCGGTCGCTAACTCGTCGCCCGGCTGCGCATCGCCTTCTCGTCGAGGACCGCCAGCTCCCGCGCCCGCAGGTCGATCCATCCCAGCGCGCGCAGGGAACGCAGCCCTTTGACGACGGCTTCGCGCGACAGCCCGGTCATCGCGGCGATCTCGTGCTGCGCGAGCGGCATCGTCACGTGCGCGCCCCGGTCGTCGGTACCGCCGTAACGATCGAGCATCCGCAACATGCACGCGCACAACCGACCGAGCGCGTCGCTGGTGCCGAACTCGAGCTGGCGTTGCGAGCTGTGTCGCAGCCGCGCGACGACGAGTCGCAGCAGCGCCGTGGCGGCCGACCCGTGCTGCTCGAGGAATGACAGGAATTGCGGCGTCGGGATCACCGAGACGTCCACCGCCGTGAGGGCGACCGCCGTGGCCGACCGGGGTTGCCCGTCGATGGCCGACATCTCTCCGACCAGCTGGCCGGCATCGACGACCTCCAAGATCACTTCGCGGCCGGATGGCGCGGCACTGACGATCTTGACGGAGCCCTCGAGCACCACGACGACGTCGCGGCCCTCGTCGCCCTCGGTGAACAGCACCTGACCGGACCGGAAATGCCGGCGCCGCCCGAGTGATTCGAGGGTGCCCCGCTCCTCTGCATTCAGGCCCGCGATGAACCCGTCGTCCACGGTGGCAACGTACATCGCTCCCCGTGCTATCGCACCGAGCTCGTGCGCTCGGTCCGTTCGGTGGTGATGAACAGCTCTGCCGCGTCGGGGGCCATCGGCTTTGCGAAATAGAAGCCCTGCACGAAGGCGGAGCCCAGCTCCTTCAGCCGGCGCGCCTGGCCCCCGTTCTCGACGCCTTCGGCGACGGTCTCGAGGTTGAGCGCCCTCGCCATACCGAGAATCGCATTGATGAGTCCGACCGCTTCCCGGTCTCCTGCGACGCCGTCGACGAAGACCTTGTCGATCTTGACGATGTCGACCGGGAGACGACGGAGGTAGTTGAGTGACGAGTAGCCGGTGCCGAAGTCGTCGATCGCCAGTCGCACGCCGAGCGCCTTGAGCGCGTTGAGCCGATCCACGGCGGTGTCATCGTCCATGAGGACGGTCTCGGTGATCTCCAGTGTCAGCCGTCGTGGGTCGAGGCGGAGCTCGCGCAGCGTCTCGGCGACGTCATCGACGAGGCCCGGGTCGCGGAGCTGGCGCGCCGACAGGTTGACGGATATCGATCCTTCGAAACCGTGACGTTCGTGCCAGCGCTGTGCGCGCGCGCACGCCTCGCCGAGGACCCATCGCCCGAGCTCGACGACGATGCCGGTCTCCTCGGCGAGCGGGATGAAGTCCGATGGCTCGAGGAGTCCACGGCGCGGGTGTTGCCACCGCACGAGCGCTTCGAAGCCCGCGATGCACCCGGTGGTGAGCTCCACCATCGGTTGATAATGAACGACGAACTCGCCGCGCTGCACCGCGCGGCGGAGATCAGCTTCGAGCTCGAGTCGTTCAAGTGCTGCATGATGCAGCGCCGGCTCGAACCGCCGCACGCATGCCTTGCCCTCACGCTTCGCGAGATACATCGCCATGTCGGCGTTCCGGATCAGCTCGTCGGGGCCGTCGTGTGGATTGCTCAGGACCACGCCCGCACTCGCAGTGATCACGAAGGTCTTGCCGGCGAGCTCGAAGGGCTCGTCGAGACATGCGAGCAGTCGCTCGGCGAGCTCGGTTGGCTCGTCGAAGCCGGCGGCGTCCTCGACCAGGATCGCGAACTCGTCGCCGCCGAGGCGGGCCACCGTGTCACCGGGGCGTACCGC
>DASQHW010000441.1:0-5571 GCA_035631895.1 Acidimicrobiia bacterium
CCCCAATGACGCTCGGACGATGAGAGCATCGTGAGTGGGCGTGGTCAAGCCCGGCGACTGGACCAAATTGGCAGCACGCAGCCACTCGGGAAGTTCTCCCGCGCTGCTGCGACTCTCATCGCGTTCTCCGACGCGCACCCGAGAGGTCAGACGACGTCGACGACGGGTGCCACGAACTGCGAGTTGTAGAGCCGGGCGTAGGGCCCGTCGCGGCCGAGCAGCTCGTTGTGCGAACCCTGTTCGACGATGCTGCCGTGCTCCATGACGAGGATCGTGTCCGCACCGCGAATGGTCGACAACCGGTGCGCGATCACGAAGCTGGTTCGGTCTTTGCGGAGGGCGTTCATCGCCTCTTGAATGAGGACCTCGGTGCGGGTGTCGACCGAGCTTGTGGCCTCGTCGAGGATAAGGATGGAGGGCTCGGCGAGGAACGCGCGGGCGATGGTGAGCAGCTGCTTCTGGCCGGCGCTGATGTTGTCACCCTCTTCGTTGATGAGCGTGTCGTACCCGTCGGGCAGCGAGTGCACGAAGCGGTCGACGTACGTCGCCCGTGCGGCCTCGAGGATCTGTGCGTCGGTGGCGTCGGGGTTGCCGTAGGCGATGTTGTCGCGGATGGTGCCACCGAACAGCCATGTGTCCTGCAGCACCATGCCGATCTGCGATCGAAGCTCGGCGCGTGGAATCGACGAGATGTCGCGGCCGTCGAGGGTGATCACGCCGCCGTTCAGCTCGTAGAACCGCATGAGGAGATTGACGAGCGTGGTCTTCCCGGCGCCCGTCGGCCCGACGATCGCGATCGTCTGGCCGGGCTCGGCGACCAGCGAGAGTGACTCGATGAGCGGCCGGTCCGGGTCGTACGAGAACGTGACATCGCGGAACTCGACGCGCCCTCGTACGGGAGGGGGGTTGTCGCTCGCAACCGGGTCGGGGCTCTGTTCCTCGGCGTCGAGGAACTCGACGACCCGCTCGAACGAGGCGATACCCGACTGGAAGACGTTCATCATCGATGCCAGCTGGGTGAGCGGCATCGAGAAGTTTCTGGAGTACTGGATGAAGGCCTGGATGTCACCGACGGTGATCGCGCCGCTCGAGACGCGGAGCCCGCCGACGACCGCAACGATGACGTACTGGATGTTGCCCATGAACATCGTGAAGGGCTGCATCAAGCTGGACATGAACTGTGCGCCGAACGACGATTCGAACAGCTCGTCGTTGGTGTCCCTGAATCGTTGCTCGACTTCGCGTTGACGACCGAACGCCTTCACCACGGCGTGACCGGTGAAGGTCTCTTCGATCTGCGCGTTGAGGATCCCCGTGCTCTTCCACTGCGACATGAACCGAGGCCGCGCGCGGCGCGCCACCGCACGCATTCCGAAGACCGAGACCGGCACCGTCGTGAGCGCGACGACGGCCAGCAGCGGTGAGATCGTGAACATCATGATGGCGACGCCGAGCAGCAACAGCACGGACGTGAGCATCTGGCTCAGCGTCTGTTGCAAGCTCTGGGCGACGTTATCGATGTCGTTGGTGACGCGGCTCAGCAGATCGCCGCGCTGTTGTCTGTCGATGTAGCGGAGCGGCAGCGCATTGACCTTGTCCTCCACGTCGGAACGCAACTTGTACATGAGTCTCTGAATGACCCCGGCAAGCATGTAGGCGGCGATGATCGACAGCCCGGACGACGCTGCGTACAACGCGAGTGCCTGGAGCAGCACGTGGTGCAACGCTCCGAAGTCGATGCCACGGTGGCTCACGACACCGCGAACGATGAGGTCCGTACCGTGCCCGAGCACGCGGGGCCCGAAGACGTTGAGGGTGGCGCTGGCGATCGCGATCACCGCGACCACGAGGAGAACGATCCACATCGGCCCGAGCATCCGGCCAAGGCGGCGCAACGCGCTCTTGAAGTCCTTCGACCGCTCACCGGGAACACCCGCCGAGTTCCAACGACCCGCGGCGCGCGTCTCCGGCGCCGCGAGGTCGAGCTCATCCTCGCGTTCTTCGTGTTCCTGGTCGTCGATGATCGTCACGCGGCGCTCTTCTCGCCGATCTGCGACTGGACGATCTCTGCGTAGGTGGGGCAGTCGCGGATCAGCTCGTCGTGCGTGCCCCGCCCGATCACCGCGCCGTCCTCGAGGACGAGGATGTTGTCGGCGGTCGCGATGGTCGACACGCGCTGCGCAACGATGACGACGGCCGCGTCCTTGGTGTACGGGCCGAGCGCGGCGCGCAGGCGGGCATCGGTCGCGAGGTCGAGGGCGGAGAACGAGTCGTCGAACACGTAGATGTCGGGCCGGCGGACGAGCGCTCGTGCGATCGACAGGCGCTGGCGCTGGCCGCCCGACACGTTGGTGCCACCTTGTTCGATCCGCGCGTACAGGCCACCCGGCATCGCCCTCACGAAGTCGCTCGCCTGGGCAACGTCGAGGGCGGACCACATCTCGTCTTCCGTCGCGTCGGGCTTGCCGAACTGCAGATTGCTCGCAACGGTGCCCGAGAAGAGATACGGCCGCTGGGGGACGAGCCCGATCGTGCTCCACAGCACATCGGGATCGAGGTCGTGCACATCGACCCCTCCGACCAGCACACTGCCCTCGGTGCTGTCGAACAGCCGCAGGATGAGGTTGACGAGCGTGGATTTCCCCGCCCCCGTGCTGCCGACGATGGCGGTGGTCTGCCCCGGTGCGGTCGCGAACGAGATCCCACTGAGCACGGCGTGCTCCGCGCCCGGATAGTGGAAGCCGACGTTCCGGAACTCGAGCGCGCCGGGCGTGACGACCTTGCGCACGGGGTCAACGGGTGGCACGACGCTCGGGTCGGTGTCGAGCACCTCCTGGATGCGGTCGGCAGACACCGAGGCACGTGGGACCATCGAGATCATGAAGGTGGCCATGACCACCGACATGAGGATCTGCACCAGATAGGTGAGGTACGCGATCAACGTGCCGACGTGTATGGCGCCGGAGTTCACCCGGCTCGCACCGAGCCAGAGCACCCCGACGCTCGACGCGTTGATGAGCAGGTTCACCGTCGGGAACATCGACGACATCAACCTGCCCGCCCGGAGGGAGACCGCGGTCAGGTCCCGGTTTGCGTCCCCGAACCGGCGCGCTTCTTGCGGCTCCCGCACGAACGCGCGCACCACACGGATCCCGGTGATCTGCTCGCGCAGCACCCGGTTCACCTGGTCGATCCGCTCCTGCATCAGTCGGAACGCAGGGACCATCCGCGACACCAGCAAACCGAGCACCAGGCCGGCCACCGGCATGGCGATGACCAACACGATCGAAAGGCCGACGTCCTGGCGCAATGCCATGAACACACCGACCACAATCGTGATGGGCGCCGCGATCGCCATCGTGCACGCCATCACCACCAGCAGCTGCACCTGTTGCACGTCGTTGGTGATCCGCGTGATCAGCGACGGCGCGCCGAACGAGCCGACCTCTCGCGCCGAGAAATCGGTCACCTGATGGAAGAGGTTCTTGCGCAGGTCTCGCCCGAAGCTCATCGCCACCTTGCCGCCGTAATAGACGGCCGCAATCGCGAAGACGATCTGGATCAGCGCGACGCCGACCATCAACGCGCCCCACGTCCAGATGTAGCCCACGTTGCCGGGGATGACGCCGTTGTCGATGATGCGGGCGGTGATGGTCGGCAGCGTCAGCGCCGCAGACGTCTGCACGGTCTGGAGCGCGACGATCACGAGGAGCGTGTTGCGGTACGGACCGAGATGCGATCGCAACAGCCGCATCAGCACGGCGCGTCCTCCTCCGTGGAGCTGCCGCCGCCGACACCGTGCAGGAACAACCTCACGAGGTCGTCCGGCGACGTCGGTTCGCCGGCGAGCATCGGATGCGTCGTCGACAGCGTCAGGGCGCGCAGCAATCGAGCGGCCGCGATCGGTGTGACGGTGATGTGTGCCCGGTGTGCCTCGAAGATCCGGACGAGCGCGTCGCTGTCGGTCATCGGACGCCGAGTGATCTCGTGGAATCGAGTGCCGACGCTCGACACAAGTCGCCAGATGTCGATGACGCGCTGCTGAATGATCACGACCGCGGCGGTGAGGGCGTCCTCGAACGACAAGCCTTGCGGGATGTCCGTCAGTGCCGCCTCGAGCGGCGCCGGGTCGAGGGCCGCCTCGACGACCGCCGCGATGACCTCGTCCTTGTCGGCGAAGACGCGGAAGATCGTGCCCTCGGCGATTCCCGCCGCCTCCGCGATCTGACGGCTGGTCACGCGATCGCCGTGCTCGAGCACCAGCGGCAGCGTCGCCGCGACGATCATCGACCGCCGCTCGTCGGCGGGCAGGGCCGTCGCCCGGGAGGTCTTGACGGCGATCGCAGGCTCGCTCATGGCAGTGCATCCTACCTGAGTGAGTCCTCACTCAATCCTGGGGACAGACGTCCGGGATGGTTCGAGCCGGCGAATTCGGTCGATGACCGGCGCAAAGCCCTCGACATCGCGCACGCTGAAGTACGAGATGCTCCACCGGCGGCGACACTCGAGCAGGTGCGCCGTGATCTCGTCGTGCGTGCCGATCGCCAGAAAGGGCGTCGTGAGCGCGTCGGCGGCGCTGAGCCCGTCGATCCGATCGGCGACGCGTGCCGCCGCGGCGTGCCGGTCCGTGGTCACGATCACCGTCTGCACGAGCGCGTTGAGCTCGATCGAATCCCACCGCGGACCGGCCTCGGCACGTATGTGCGCGACCGTGCGGTCGAGGCGATCGGGCTCCCAACGCACAGAGTGCCGCTGACCGTCTTCGAGCGTTCGGCCGAGCATGGTCAGGCCGATGGCGTCTGCCACCTTCGCGGCCTGCGCCAGCGCCGCCGTGCCGTTCACACCGACGAGGATGGGGACGCGAGCTTGACGCGGGCGCATCGTCCGCACGTGATCGAGCCGATAGAAACGACCCTCGTGTGTCACTTCCTCTCCGTCGAGCAGCCGCCGTAACAGCAACACCGCTTCGGCGAGCCGCGCTTTGCGGGTCGCGGGCGCGTCGAAGCGTGCACCGATCATCCGGTACTCGGTGAATGCATGCCCGGCGCCGATCCCCACCTCGACGCGACCACCGCTGAGTTGGTCGATCGCCGCGACCTCACGTGCGAGGTGCACCGGATGATGAAAGTCGTTGTTCAGGACCAGTGGGCACACGCGAATGCGTGCGGTCGCCTCGGCCATCGCGAGCAGCGGTGTGATCGCCGGCCAGCCCTCGCCGACATGGTCCGACGAATGCACGACGTCGAATCCCGACGCCTCCGCAGCCCTCGCCGTCGCCCGCAGCGCATCGGGATCGAGCGACCCGCCGAGCTGCAGGCCGAAGCGAAACGACCTCACGCCGAGGTGCCCGCCCGGGTGCCGGCGAAGAACAACGGGTTCATCTCGGCATGCAGACGCACCGGGTTCACGAACATGAGCTCTTCGAACTCCCGCTCGCCGATGAGCCCTTGCTCCACGAGCTCGAAGGCCTCTGCGACCGGCGTCGTCATGTCGGGAACGTCCCAATGGGAGATGTCGCTGCCGAAGACCGGGCGGAAACGGGCCGCGGCAGGATTGACGTGCTCGGCGAAT
>DASQHW010000442.1:0-10480 GCA_035631895.1 Acidimicrobiia bacterium
CACGGGAGATGCTCGCGTCGGCGATGCGCGACCGTATGTGGGCGTTCACCATCCAGGGCGAGGACCTGCCGCAGGTCACGAACCGCATTGACCTCGACCCGCACGTCGTCGACGTCCACGGCTTCCCGGCGGGACGCGCGACCTACGACGTGCATCCCCACGAGGTCGCGGCGTCGCGCTACTACGCACCCAAGCTCGAGGAGATCATGCGGGAGGCGGGCGCGGAGTGGACGTTCTCCGCGACTTCGCCGCCACTCGACGGGACTCGTGCCGGGACCCGGAGCGCATCGATGTCACGCCACATCGTCGGAACCTGCCGGATGGGCGACGATCCACGCACCAGCGTCGTCGACCGCTGGCAACGCTTCCACGACATCGACAACATGATCTGCACCGACTCCTCGGTGTTTCCCACATCCACGGGCTACGGCCCGACGTTGACGCTCGTGGCGCTCGCAATACGCGCGTGCCGGAACCTCGCAGGCCTTCCGCAGCTCAGGAGCATGCGCCGATGATCGTGATCACCTTCCTGCTCAGGCGACGGCCGGACATCTCGAGCGAGGAGTTCCACCGCTACTGGCGCGAACATCACGGTCCGCTCGTCGCGTCGCACGCGCACACGTTGGGCGTTCGCCGGTATTCGCAGCTGCACGCGACGGCATCACCGTTCGGCGCGGCGATCTCGCGAGCACGGGACTGCGAGCCGTCCGACTGGGACGGCATCGCATTGGTGTGGTTCGACAGCGAAGACGCGCTCATCGCGGCGGGCGCGACACCCGAAGGACAAGCGGCGGGTGACGCGCTCCTCGAAGACGAACGCCGATTCATCGATTTGACGCGTAGCCAGCTCTTTCTCAGTGACGACCACAGCGTCGTACACTGAACGCGGATGGATATCAGCACGCTCTCCGACGTGAAGCTCGCCGATCACACGGGTATTTCGCACCGCCTCGGTGATCTCTGGAGGGACCGACCCGTCGTCTTGGTGTTCCTTCGCCATTTTGGCTGACTGCACTGCCGTGAACATGCTGCGCAGTTGCGCGAGCGCTACGGAGACATCACCGGGCTCGGCGCCGACCTCGTCGCGATCGGGACCGGCAACGAGCGCTACGCGGCCGCGTTCGCTCGCGAGGAGCACATCCCCTTCACCGTGCTCGTTGACGATGACGCCCGTGCGGCCGGCGCCGCGTCCGTCCGCAGCGTCGGATGGGCCGCGCTGCTGCATCCCCGCACGTGGCGCGCGTCCGTCGAGACGTGGCGACGCGGGCATCATGTGCACAGGTCGGGCACTCGGGTCACCCAGCTCGGCGCCACCTTCGTCATCGGCCCCGGCGATCGAGTGCGATACGAGCACCTCGATCGCGACAGCACCGACCACGCGCCGCTTTCGGAGGTCGTCGCCGTCCTGCGCGAGAATTGATTGGTGCGTGACGGAGCTATGACCGTGCGGACGCAGCGGAGCCAGGGATGGCGCAGCGAGGGAGCCGTGTGACCGTGCGGACGCAGCGGAGCCAGGGATGGCGCAGCGAGGGAGCCATGTGACCGTCAAGGCCGTCGTGTTCGACTTCTACGGGACGCTCGCCGAGACGCGCGACTGGGGACCGTCGTGGGAGGAGCTGATCGAGGAGATGGGCTACGCACTGGATCCCGACGTGAAGGAACGATGGTGGAACGACGGCATCGACGGGATCGAGCACGACGAGCACTCGCGTTCCCGTGACCACTACGTGGCCTGGCAGCAGGCGCGGGTACGAAGCATGCTCGACGGGTACGGCATACCGGCCTGTGATCAGGACATCCTCATCGCGCGGGTGCGCGAGATCGGCGGACACCGGCACATCGAGGCGTACGACGAGGTGATCGACGTCCTTGCGGAGCTTCGGGTCGCGGGGTTCGCCCTGGCGATCTGCTCGAACTGGGATTGGGACCTTCTGGAGGCGCTCGAGAGCGCCGGCATCACCGGCGCGGTCGACGTGACGGTGTCGTCGGCGTGGGTCGGCGCACGCAAGCCGCACCCACGCATCTTCCGCCACACCGTCGACCGACTCGGTGTCGCCCCGGAGGAGACGCTGTTCGTCGGCGACACGTGGACATGCGACGTCGACGGCCCGCGTGCCGCCGGACTACGCCCCGTCTACCTGCGGCGGCCGCATTTCGGTCCCGACCGCACCGCGCCGAGCGACCACCACGACCAGGACGACGTCCACCGGGCGCACGACCTACGTGCCGTCCTCGATCTCGTCGGAGACGACGCGGTCAGTTGACGGCGCGTTCCCGGCCCTCCCAGTACGGCGCGCGGAGATCGCGCTTGAGCACCTTCATCGCCCCGGACAACGGGAGCGGCTCGCCACGGAACTCGATCGACTTCGGCACCTTGTAGCCGGCGATCCACTCCCGGGTGTGCGCGATGATGTCGGTCTCGGTGACGTGCGCGCCGTCGCGCAGCACGATGATCGCGTGCACCGCCTCGCCCCATGTTTCCGACGGCACGCCGATCACTGCGACCTGCGCGACCGCCGGATGTGACGCGATGGCGTTCTCGACCTCCACGGAGTACACGTTCTCGCCCCCGGTCACGATCATGTCCTTGACCCGGTCGACGAGATACAGGTAGCCGTCCCGGTCGACGTAGCCCGCATCCCCCGAGTGGTACCACCCGTCGCGGAACGCATCGGCCGTCGCTTCCGGCTTGTTCCAGTACTCGCGCATGAAGTTGCCCGCGCGCGCGCAGACCTCTCCGGTCTCACCGTTGGGAAGGCGCTTGCCGTCGGGATCCTGGATCGACAGCACGACACCTTGCAACGGTCGTCCTGCCGAACGCAGACGCGGGCCCCCCGCGCGGTGCTCCTCCGGACCGAGCGCCGTGAGCACCGCTGCCGATTCGGTCATGCCGTACCCCTGGTAGATGTCCATGTCGGGAAACAGCGAGACCAACTGCTCGAGCAACGCCCCGGGCATCGGTGACGCGCCGTAGGTCAGTGTCTTCAGGCTCGCGAGCCGCCTGGCATCGAACTCCGGATGATTCAGCAGCATGCCGATCATCGTCGGCACCATCACTGTGTTCGTGATCTTGTGCTGCTCCACGAGCGCCATGACCTGCGCGGGATCGAAGAGTGGGAGGAACACCGACCCGCCACCCACTGCGGGTACGCCGAGCATCCCGCCCATGGACGCGGCGTGGAACATCGGCGTCTGGTGCAGGAACACGTCTTGTTCGGTGAATCGCCAGTTCGCGAGCACGTGATACAGGTTGAGCATCTCCGCGCGTTGGTCCAGCAGCACGCCCTTCGGGAGGCCGGTCGTGCCACCCGTGTACATCAGCACGACAGGATCGTCTTCGTCGGGCTCGTCGGGGATCTCGGGTGTTGCCGCGGCGAGCAGGTCCTCGTACGTCACGTCGTGCGGCGCGTCGCCCGAGCCGATCATCACGACGTGCTTCAAACCTACGGCGGCGCGGACCTTGTCGACGATCGGAGCGAAGAAGGGATCTGTGAAGCACACATTCGTGCCGGAGTCGCCGAGGATGTACTCCAGCTCCTTGGGCGCCAGACGCAGGTTCAACGGGTTGATCACGCCTGCGCCGAGGAACGAGGCGTGGTAGCACTCGAGGAACTGGTGGCTGTTGAGCGCCATCACCGCGAACCGGTCGCCGCGCGACACGCCCATGCCGGCGAGGCCTGCCGACAAGCGGCCCACCCGGTCGATGTGCTCGGCGAACGTCGCCGTGTACTCGGCGTCGAAGAAGGCCGTCCGGTCGGCGTTGCGCTCGACTGCGGGCAGCAGCAGGCGGTGGTACACGAGCTCCTTCACGCATTCCCCCTCGTCGTCCGGCTCGACGCTAGCTCGCGGGGGCGCAAGACTGAACTGCATGGCGGGCGACGAACAGCTCCCGTCGGGTTATGGAGCGCAAGTTCTGCCCGGTGACAACCTGTGCAACGACTTCGTGCAGGAGTCGGCCCGCTCGTTCGCGGCGTTCGGTTCGGCGCGCGGCGATCGCGTGGCCCGTCTCGAGGGTCTCGTCACGATGGTGGATGCCCGCTCGCCTGTCCCGTTCTTCAATCGGGCGACGCTCGAACAGCCGATCGACGACCTCGAACGCACGCTGCACGAGCTTCGGGCCTTCTACTGCGCCGTAGGCGGAGAGATGCCGTTCCTGGTCGACAGCGCCTGGCCGACGCCCGATCTTCGTCCCCACGGGTTCGCATTGATGGGTCACCCACCGTTGATGCGGCGTCCGCCGGATACGACGCTGCCGGCTGAGCCTCCGGAGCTCCACATCGTCCCCGGCACCGACGACCGGACCGCGCACGACTACGAGTACACGCTCGCGTACGGCTATCCGGCCGTGCAGATGCAACCGGTGCGAGGCGTCTCCATCCTCACGGCCGCCGCACGCACCGCGCCGGGATGGCACCACTTCGTCGGTTACGTCGATGATCGCCCGGTGACGGCGGGATCGGCATACGTCGACGACCGCCTCTTGCGCGTGGACAACATCGCCACGCTCGACGACGCGCGCGGTCGGGGGTACGGCGCCGCGATCACCGCCGCGTCAGTCGCGGTCGACCCTTCGAAGCCGGCGATGCTGGTCGCGAGTGACCTCGGACGGCCGGTATACGAGCGGTTGGGGTTCGTCGCATTGCTCCGCGTCACGTACTGGGTCGGAACGCGGAACGCCGCCGCGCCGGTCTAGACGCCGAAGTTGGCAGCCAGGACGATCGCGTACGCGGCGGGATCCCCGTCGTGCGTCACGACCGCGGCCTCCTTCCGGCCCGACATGAACAAGGCCAGCTCTCCCGGCGGCCCGGTCAGCGTCACCCGCGGTCCGTTCTTCGATACCACCCGCTCGCGTCCGTCCGGAGTGCGCAAGACGAGCGCGACCCCTTTGACCCTCCGTCCCGCGAGCCGCGCGCCCAGGCCGAGCATCCGCCACAGGATCTCTTCGAGCTCGGGATCGAGGTGGCGCGGCTCTGCGCCGGATGCCCGTCGCACGTCCTCGTGGTGAACGAAATTCTCGTTGACGTTCGCCGTCGCGAGGGGTCCCGTGCGGTGCATCACCGGCGGCCCCGTGCGGAGCATTCCGACGAGCGCGTCGTAGCCCTTCGTCTTGTACCCGTCCATGACGTGCTGCATGTGGCGCGCGAACGGGCCCGGCAGGACCAGGCCGAGTGCCGCATCGGCACGCGCCTCCCGCGCGATCAGGTGCGCGGCGAGGTCCAACGTGAGCCAACCCTCGCACAGCGTCGGCGCGTCGGGCCCGGCGTTGTCGAGCGTGTCGCACAACTCCGCACGCTCACGCAACAACACCAAGGTGGCGGTCATGACGGATACGTCTTCAGCTCGACCGTGTTGCCGTCCGGATCGTGGACGTACAGGCTCGCACCGTACCCCTGCGCGCCGTAGTTGCGGTCGACGCGGTGTCCCTCGGGGAACTGCTCGGCGAGGGCGTCGATATCCGCGTCCTCGACGACAAGGCACACATGATTGACGTTCTCACCCGTGCGTTCGGCGGGGAAGATGTCGATGATCGTCGTCGCGTTCAGCCGCACCGACGGGAAGAACACGTCGCCGCGCCGCCATGCATCGACGTTCATCGGCTCCAGCCCGAGCACATCTGCGTACCACGCGAGGGACCGTTCGATGTCGGCGCTGTTGAGGACGACGTGATCGAGCCCGATGACCTTCACGGCACGCACGCTACCGCGGCAGTCCGAGCATGCGATCGCCGATGATGGTCCGCTGGACCTCCGACGTGCCGCCCGCGATCGACGCCGCTTTGGACCACAACCATTGCCGCTGCCAGAAGCCTCCGCCGGGGTTGTCCTTCGCGCCCCACCACAACGGAGCGGCCGGCCCGACGACCGCGAGCGCTCGCTGCGACAGCGCCTGTGTCATGTCGGTCCACGCGAGCTTCGTCACACTGGACTCCGGCCCGGGCTCGATCCCTCTGGCCAGCCGCGAGAGAGTTCGCCAGTTGTGCAGCCGGAGCACGCGCAGCTCGACGAAGGACTGCGTCAACGCGTCGGCGACTTCGACGTCGCCGAGGAGACCCCGCTCCGCCGCGAGGTGCCACAGCTCGTCCAGGTAGACCTCGTGCACCACCTGTTCCTTGAAGGGGAACGCGGTGCCGCGCTCGTGCGCCAGCGTGGTGTTCGCGACGGCCCAACCGTTGTGGAGTACCCCGACCAGGTGATCGTCCGGGACGAACACCTCGTCGAAGAAGACTTCGTTGAACTCGGCATCGCCGGTGAGCTGCACGAGCGGCCGCACTTCGATCCCCGGGGCGTGCATGTCGACGACGAGGTACGAGATGCCCTTGTGCTTGGGGACGTCCGGATCGGTGCGCGCCAGGCAGATCCCCCAACGGGCGAACTGCGCATAGGACGTCCACACCTTCTGGCCGGACAGCAACCACCCGTCGTCGACCCGCACCGCGCGCGTCTGCAAGGAGGCGAGGTCCGAGCCTGCGTTCGGCTCACTGAACAGCTGGCACCAGAGCTCGTCTGCGGTGAGGATCGCGGGCAGCCACCGCTGCTTCTGCTCGTCGGTGCCATGTGCGAGCAAGGTCGGGCCCGCGAGGTTGATCCCGACGCGGTTGATCGGCTGGAGCGCGCGCGACCTCGCGTACTCCATGTTGAAGATCGCCACCTGCACGGGAGACGCGCCCCGGCCGCCGTACTCGGCCGGCCAGTGGATACCGACCCAGTGTCCGGCGGCGAGCTCCGCCTGCCAGCGGCGCCCGAACTCGACCTCGTCGGCGATCGTCTCGAACCGGGGCGGGATCTCGACGTGCGCGGTGAGCCACGCGCGCACCTCTTCTGCGAACAGGCGCTCTTCGGGCGTGAACGCGAGGTCCATCAGAGGTCCCAGAAGCGCTCGCGCCGATACTTCACGAACGCGTCGTACAACGCGCGCTCGTCCGCCGCGGCAAAGCCTCGATACGACGCGTCGCCCCGGTCGCGCGCGTACAGGTCGTCGTCACCGATCCGATCGCGGCGGAACTTCTGGTGCACGAGCGTGCGCTTGACGATCTTGTTGGTGCCCGTCGTCGGCGGGTCACGAAGGATGCGCACGTAACGCGGACGCCATTTCGGCCCGATCGCGTCCTGCCCGTCGAGCCATTGCGCGAATCGCGCGGGGTCGAACGACTCGTGCTCGGCGAGGACGAGCCCCGCCATCACCTGGTCGCCCGCCTGGTGGTCGGGGACGCCGTATACGGCGGCGATCACCACACCGGGCGCCTTGCGCAGCGCCTCTTCGATCGGACCCGCCGGAAAATTCTCACCGTCGACCCGTATCCAGTCCGCGTTGCGACCGGCGAAGTAGACGAACCCGTCGTCATCCTTGTACCCGAGGTCACCCGACCAGTACCAGCCGTTGCGCGTCGTGCGGGCAGTCGCTTCCTCGTTGTTGTAATAACCCTCGAACGGCCCGACTCCCTGGGTGTTCACGATCTCGCCGACGCACTCCTCCGCGTTCAGCACGCGTCCACGTGCATCGAGCCGTGCTCGCGGCTTCTCGGTGCCTTCCTCGTCGACGATCTTCACGTGGTCGGGCGCGTGCCCGAGCGCGCCGGCCGGCATGGCGGGCTCGCGGTTGACCGCCACACCGCCCTCGGTCGCACCGTACGCGTCGATCACCTCGACGCCGAATCGGCGCGCGAACGCGTCGACCACTTCGGGCGAGCCTTCGTTGCCGAACGCCACACGCAAGGAGTTGTCGGCATCGTCGTCGTGGTCCGGTTGCGCAAGGAGGTATGCGAGCGGCTTTCCCGTGTAGTTGAAGTATGTGGCGCCGTAGCGACGGACGTCGGGCAGCCAGCCCGACGCGGAGAACCGGCGTCCGAGCCCTACGGCGCACGGCACGACGAGGGAGGGTGCCCAGCCGACCTGGACCGCGCTGGAATGGAACAACGGCATGCACACGTACCCGACGTCACCCGGCACGAGATCCATGATCATCGACATGCGCATGCCGGTGACGAGCAGGCGCCGCTGCGAGCAGATGACCGCCTTGGGCGCGTCCGACGTACCCGACGTGAAGATCAGCGCCCAGATGCTGTCGACATCGGGCTCGAGCTCCGGGTCACCCGCGTTCGCGTGTGTCGCGAGTGCCTCGTCGAGCGACGCACCGAGCGACGGATCCGGATCGCCACCGTCGGCGAAACGTGTCGTCGTGAGCAGCGGCGGCAATCCGCCGGCGATCGACGAGAGGAGGGCTTCGTGGCGTGGCTCGGTCAGCACGAGCCCGCAATCGGTGTGTTGGACGTCGCGCAAGAGGTGCTCGTCGCGCCGCGTGTGGTTGAGGCCGACGACCGCGCCACCGATGAGTGCCGCGCCACCGAACGCGAACAGGTAGTCGGGGGTGTTGTCGAGAAGTACCGCGACGTGGTGCGGCCCACCTGCCGGGAGGCGCTCGAGGAACAACGATGCGAACCGGCACGATTCGTCGAAGAATTCGCGGTGCGTCCACGCCCGGTCCGCGAACTTGATCGCGATGCGATCGCCGAACTCCTCGGCGTTGCGGCGCAGCAAGGCCGCGGCATTGGGCGCGACCAGCGGCGCTTGCCCCGGCGCGGGTATCGGTCGCGAACGCAGGTCCGGCATTGCCGGCGGATCCTACGCGCGGGTGGCCGTCTGCTCACCCCCGCGCCGGTCGCATCGCTTCGAGCAGAGGAATCGACGCGATCTTCTCGTCGGCGAGGATCCGCCAATCGAGCCGCGGGAGTCGCCTGCGGCTCTTGCCGCTCGCCCGGCGCGGGCGCAGCACCCGCGTCGGCGTGGCGATCAGGTCGATCGGGAAGTCGTGTGACGTCACCGGGATCGTTCCCGGCGGCCGGAGTTGCACATCGTGGACGGTGGTGGCGAACACGGTGCGGGCGCCGACGAGGCCCGCGGCCGCCGCGAGGGCGAGCTCGAGATCGCTGAACCCGCCGCCCTTCCCGAGACGATCGCCGTCCTCCCCCACCGCGACGCACCCGGCGACGACGAGGTCGACCGGTTCCATCTCGTCGAGGCCGACGGTGCGCGCCGAACGTGCCGCCCCCTTGATCGTCGCCGCCTTTCGCGGTGGATCGGTGAGCCGGGCGGGATCGAGCACGTAGAACGGATCGCGTCCCGCGAGCCGCGGCACGGCCATGTACAGGAGCTTCCCGTCCTGCAACGCGCGGATCCGCACCGGCAGCTGCGGCGCATCGGGGTTCGCCTTGATCGTCTGCGCATGTGCCCATTCGTCGGTTTGTGCGAGCGCTTCGGCCGCGGCCTCCGCGCCGACGAAGTTCGGGATCCGTCCGTCCGGTGAGGGGAAGCGGGCGATCCCCTTCGTGTCCATCGCGCGCCAGACCTCTTCGCGCAGCGCGGCCTTCGCGTGGAGCACGTCATGCGGGCCGGCGGCATCCCGGTCGTGACGTCGCGGCATCGCGTGAAAGTAGCCTGCCGTTCGGTGAGTCTCTTCTCATGAGCGTCGACCTGACGGGCGCGGCCGACCTTCACTGCCACTTCGGTCCCGACCCACACCGCGAGCGATCCGTCGACGCGTTCGAAGCCGCGCGCGAAGCGGGCGATGCACGCCATCGCGCGGTCGTGCTCAAGTCGCACGACTCCCCCACGGCCTCGCTTGCATGGGCCGTCCAACGCGAGGTCGGCGACCACATCTCGGTGTTCGGCGGGATCTGCTGCGATCGCGAGATCGGCGGCGTGAATCCGGCTGCGGTCGAGGTCGCGCTGGAGCTCGGTGCGCGCATCGTCTGGCTGCCGACGCTGAGCAGCCGCCAGGACGTCGAGAACGGTGTGGCCGCGATGCTGGGCATTCCCGGCCCGGGTCTCGTGGTGACCGATGCCGACGACACGTTGCTTCCCGAGACGCGCGAAGTCCTGACTCTGGTGCGCGCACACGACGCCGTGCTCGCAACCGGTCATGTGAGCGCCGCCGAGCACTACGCCGTCGTGAAGGAGTTCGCTCGCGACGGCAAGGTGCTGCTCACTCACGCCACCGAGGACCTCGCCGGCCCGAAGCTCACCGGCGCCCAGTGCCGGGAGCTCGCGGAGTTGGGCGCATGGGTGGAGTTGTGCGCGATGACATGCATCGGCGCGCTCGCGACGAAGAGCGTGCGGGAGATGATCGCGACGATCCGCGCCGTCGGTGTCGATCGGGTCACCCTCGGAACCGACTTCGGGCAGAGGATCAACCCGCATCCGGCAGCCGGGTTGCAGACCTACGCAGACGCGTTGTACGCAGAGGGCCTCACCGAGGACGAGATCAGGCGGATGGCGTGCACGAACCCGTGCGCACTGCTCCGGCTCGACCCGCAATGACGCGCATCGACGTCGCCACGGCCGCCGATCGAGCAAGGGAGTGACGTGCCCCACATCGAGATCCCCGAAGGCAATGCAGATCCGGAGGTAAGGGTGTGGGCTCTCCGGCCGGAGATGGGCATCGGTGCGGCCACGTTGAGCCACGCGATCTACGAGCAGAGCATCCT
>DASQHW010000443.1:0-1617 GCA_035631895.1 Acidimicrobiia bacterium
TCACCTGCGCTCCAGCTCGCGGGAAAGCCCGTGAGCGTGCGGGTGTCGGTGCGATCGGGATTGGCCGCCGCCGGATCGACGCGCGTGACCAGCTCGCCGCCGGCGAGCGACAGACGCGCGATCCAGTAGGGGGTGGCGGAGGCGAGCGCCGTCGGGGTGATGGCCACGGTGTTCCAGGCGCCGCGCTGCACCGCGCTCGTGCTGCCCTGGGCGATGAGCCCACCCGGCACGCCCGCGGCGTCGGCGTACAGCGCAAGGCCGATGCTCGTCGCCTGGTCCGTCGCGTCGACGTAGATCCAGAGCGAGCTCACGGTCGCCGCGGCCGTGGCCGTGAACTGATTCGCCTCCGCGGTGCCCTGTGGCGACGCGTCGTTCACCGGCTCGATCGCGTCATCGCCGAGGACCGCGCCCGAGGGCGTCGGGGTCGGCGACGCAGACGGCGTGGGCGTTGCCGTTGGCGCGGGCGTTCCCGTCGGCGTCGGCGTGGGTGTGGGTGTGACGGTGGGTGTCGGTGTGGGCGTCGGCGTCGGACCGGGGGACACCGGCGTGTCCAGCGTCACGAAGCTGTCGGCCGGCACGACGACCCGGCTGACGCCGCCAGCGACCGCGACGTTCGGGCCGCGGACGAGATCCTCGAGCGCGTCGGTGCGGCGAGACTCGAGGGAAGCGCCCGTCGTCACGTTCGCGAACGTGATGTCGAGCGACGCGGGGCTGCTGAGCGTGTTCTGCAACACGAGCACGACACCGCTTCCGGTGGTGAAGGCGACGACGCGAATGCCGGGATCGGACGCGGCGGCGTCGACCCGCACCGCACCGGCGCTGACGAAGGCGAACACCTGCTCATTCGTGTAGAAGCGCTTCTTGGGTGGATAGCCACCCTGCCCATCAACGGCGACCTCGCCCCAGTGATCGATCAGACAGCACGGCGTGTGCTCATGCCAGTTGTCCCACGCATCCCAGGCCAGCGCCGCGGACGCGTCCTGCTGGAGATGTCCGAGCAGCTCGCCGGTCATCTCGCGAGCGAACTGCCACTCGTCGGCGACCTGCGCACCGTTGTCGAGGTTGCCGTCCGTCGCCATCTGATTCCATTCGCCGAGGATGATCTGGCGATCGGGATACGCCGAGCTCTGCACGAACCCGACGAGGTAGTCGATGCAGCACCCCGTGTAGTTGTGCACCGAGAACATGCGGACGTGGCTCATCACGAGCGGGTCGCCGAGCATCGCGGCGATGTAGTCCTGATGTGCGCTGGACGTCTCGGGTCCCACAAGCTGCACGTCGCTCATCCCGAGCGCATCCAGGCGCGCGGCGATGCGGTGGAAGATGTCCGTGAACTGGTCGGGCGCGACGAGTGGACCTTCGGGGGGTCCAAGGTCGGTCTCGTTGAGCGGGCTCAGCAGGTGGAAACGCACGCCGCGGACCGTGCGGGCGTAGTACGCGAGTGAGACGATCTCCTCGGCGAATTCGTCCTCCATCCCCGGCGTGATCGCGGTACCGCCCATCCAGCTCGGGACCGTCCCGCTCATGCTCAGCTCGATCGTGACGCCCTTGCTGTCGAGGTAGGCCAGCTCGCTCCACAGATCCTCGAAGGACGGGCTCGTGTAGATCGCGTCGTAG
>DASQHW010000444.1:0-4536 GCA_035631895.1 Acidimicrobiia bacterium
CGAGCCCGACCGATTCGCTCGTGCCGCCGCTGCCCCCGAGCACCCGTTACCCGTGCTCGGGGCGGTCGCGCCGGCGTTCCGCAGTCGTCTGGCCGTCGTCGCGGCTCTTGCCTTCGCGGTTTCGATCATCACGGGTCCCGCGAACAGCTTCCTGTTCCTCTACGCCCAGAACGTCGTGCGGCTCTCCGGCGTCGCGACGGCCCTGATGGTCGTGGGTGCCGGGCTACTCGGGCTGGCCGGCCTCTTGGCGGGTCGGTGGCTCGCAGACAATTGGGGTCGCCGGCCCACTGCATCGCTCGCGATGGTCGCCATCGCGGTGTCTTGCGTCATCGCGTACAGCGACTCACGCGTCGGTCTCGTCTCCGGATACGTGCTCGGTGTGTTCGCCGCGGCCACGTTCGCTCCCGCCGCGGGCGCGCTCGCGAACGAGCTCTTCCCGACTTCGGTGCGCGCGTCGGTCGCCGGCTGGCAAACCGCCGCAGGCGTCCTCGGCGCCGTGACCGGTCTCTTGGCCTTCGGTGCTGCAGTCGACATCAGCAACCGCTTCGGTCTCGCTGCCCTCGTCACGTTCATCCCCCCGACGTGCGCCGCGTTGCTGTTCTGGCGCGTACCGGAAACCAAGGATCGAGAACCGGAAGATCTCTGGCCCGACATGCCGTAGGCCAGTCGCTGTCACTCCGGCCGACGCGTGCTGCGACAGACCGGTGACAATACGTCCCGCCAACACCCTGCTCATCTGCTCGAGCCACGGACGTCGTCGTGCCAGGATCGTCACGCGAGACCGATCAGCGGCTTTCCCAGCGACGACATGCCGTACGCGAGCGCAATCAGCGGGCGTCGTCTGCGGACGTCGGCCAGCCGGCCCGACAGGATCTTCGTCACCGACGCCGCTGCTTCACCGAGACCTTCGATGAGCCCGGCTGCTGGAACGGGTGCGCCGAGCCCGCCCGTGCGGAACAATGGCATCACCGGGTACTGCATCTCGGAGGCCGCATCCTGGAAGAACGACGCCCACGAGAGCACACGCGCGTTGCGCCGCAAGCGCTGACGCGGCGGGCGTCGGTTGCGCCACGGCTATGGCGCAGGGACCACGATGAGGGGCCACTCCGTGAACTCGAGCACGTGCTCCACCTCGCTGCCGACGAGCGCGCGACCCGGCCCGCGCCGGCCGTTCCGCCCCATCACGATGAAATCCACGTGGAGGGCGCGCGCGTGCTCGAGGATGCGCTCGAAGGGCTCTCCCTGATCGACTGAGCATTCCAGCTCGACCCCGGCCTTCGCCGCCAGCGTCGCAACCCGCGCCAGCGACGCGTGGCCCGCCTCGGCAAGACGATCGGCCGATCCCTGACCGTCGACCGCTTCGTCGACGAGCGCCGCGAGCCCTGCATCCTCGATGACGAAGAGCGCGTGGATCGCGGCGGGCCAATCGGCGGCGAGGCCCAGCGCGACCTGCGTGGCAGCGGTGGAAGCGGCAGAACCGTCGACGCAGAGCAACAGGGTCTTCACCTCGACCTGCTCTTCGTATGCGCCCACCGTGCGTGGACGATGTCGCCGCGCTCGCGTTCCTCGAGCTCGATATCGACCGAACGGACGGCAGTGCCGAGGGCCGGAATCCAGTGGTGCCGGAGCATGCGGAGACGCCGCCGCGTCGCGCGGAGTTCGCGGTCGACCTCTGTGGTCGCTCGATTGGTCGCGGCATGGACCACGGCTCGTTCGAGGGCTTCTCGATGCACCCGGACCGCGTCGACCATCGCGGCGGTGCCTGCGCTCTCTCGCACCGGGCGAGGCTCCGGAAGCCGGCATGCCGCCTCTGCCGGATAGAAGGCGCCCATCGAGTTACGCCAGGTCAACTCTACGGTTGCAAGGTCCCGTCGAGCGCCGAGCGAGATCACGTGTCGACCGCGCAACGCCGCCGCGCGCGCGATCCACGTCTGACTTTCGCGCCACGCCTTCTCCCACGCGGCCCGTGTGGTGCGCTCGAGCACGAGAAGTCGACGCTGCTCACGTCGCAACACCCGTTCCTTCTGCTCGAGCAGTTCCGCGGCGCGGGCAGCCGTCTCGAGCCGCTCGGCGAGCCACATTCTGCCGGCGCGGCCCGGAGGATGGTGTATTCGCATCACAATGCGCTTCGCTGCTCGTATGACTCGTCGAGCATGCCGGCCGGGATCATCGTGAGCTCTCGTCGCGGCAGCACGGAGAGCACTCGCCATGCGCGCTCGAACGCTTCGTCGATGCTCACCGCCTCGTCGGCCCGTTGCGTGACGAGCTCGCGTTCGAATGCATCGAGGAAGGCGAGATAGCGCTGGTCGGTCGCGGTGAGCGCGTCCGGACCGACCAGCTCGGAGAGATCGGCGGTCTTGCGCGCTTGAGCGAAGGAGGCATCGAGCTGGGCGGCGATGTCGCGATGGCCGGTGCGCGTGCGGTCTGGTCCGACGCCGCGGCGCATCATGCGCGAGAGTGACGAGAGGGGGTCGATCGGCGGATACACACCGCGTGCGTAGATATCGGGCGCGAGCACGAGTTGACCTTCGGTGATGTAGCCGGTCAGATCGGGGACCGGATGCGTGATGTCCCCCGCGGGCATCGTGAGTACCGGAATTTGGGTGATCGAACCGGGACAGCCGCGCACGCGGCCACAGCGTTCGTAGATCGACGCCAGGTCGCTGTACAGGTACCCGGGATATCCGCGACGCGCGGGCACGACATCGCGTGCCGCGGCCACCTCGCGCAGCGCCTCGCAGTAGCTGGTCATATCGGCCATCACCACAAGGACGTGATAGCCGCGGTCGAACGCAAGATGCTCCGCAACCGTCAGCGCGATGCGCGGCGTCAACAGTCGCTCGACGATCGGGTCGTCGGCCGCGTTCACGAACAATGCGAGGTCGCCTGCCTCGGCACGCACTTCGAGCACGTCGCGCACCATCGCCGCGTCGGCGTGCGGGACCCCCATGGCTGCGAAGACGACGCAGAACGCCCCTTCCCCGACGTGGGCCTGCGCGGCGATCTGCGCCGCGAGCTCCAGATGCGGGAGCCCCCCGACGGAGAAGATCGGCAGCTTCTGACCGCGCACGAGCGTGGTCATCACGTCGATCGCCGCGATACCGGTCAACACCGGTTCCGACGGTGTGAGGCGAGCGACAGGGTTGAGCGGAAAGCCCGTGACCTCGCGTTCGCTGCCGGCGAGCACGGGCGGACCACCGTCGAGCGGGTCGCCACGGCCGTTCCACACCCGGCCGAGCCAGGCTTCGCTGACCTTGACGCGCACGGGGCTCCCGTCGAACGCGACGGTCGTGTCGGAGGGAGTGATGCCCGATGTCCCCTCGTACACCTGGACGATCGCGAGGTCGCCATTCACGTCGATCACGACCCCGTGTCGTTCCTCGCCCGACCGCATCCGGACACGTGCCGCTTCGTCCCAACCGACGTCTCGGACCCCACGAACGATGAGCAGCGGGCCCTCGACCGCCGTCACATCGGTGTACTCGACGTCCGCGGCTCTCATTGCAGCTCGTCCAACTGGTGCAGCGCGGTCTGTGCAATCGCGTGCACTCCTTCGGCGTCTCCCGGTCCGACGGTGTCACGTGCTCGGATCACCGTGCCGAGATCGACCTCTTCGATCGAAGCGGCGGGCACTCCGCGACCCAGCAACGCCAGACAGCGGTCGTAGACGTCGAGCGCCATCTCGAGGAGCGCGACCTGCTTCTCGGACGTGCAGAACGCGTCGTGCTCGCTCAGGCTGCTCTGTTGGAGCACCGCCTCGCGCACGAGTCGCGCACTCAACAGCACGACACGCTCGCGATCCGGCAGCGCGCTCGCACCGACGAGCTCGACCAGTGATTCCAGACGTTCCGCGTCGGCGAGGAGCGAGAGCGCCCGGGCGCGCATCTGTGGCCAGTGCTCGTCCATGTCCTCGACGCGCCCGACGGCGAGGAGATCGGCATCGCGCGAGAACGAGTCGTCCCAGCTGACGGCCGGGTAGTGCCGCGCGTACGCGAGATCTCTGTCGAGCGTCCAGAAGCAACGCACGAAGCGTTGCGTATGTGCCGTGACGGGCTCGGTGAAGTCGCCACCCGGCGGCGAGACCGACGCGATCACGGTCACGGATCCCGTGCGTCCACCGAGTGTCTCGACGCGTCCGGCGCGTTCGTAGAACGCCGCGAGCGAGGACGCCAGACTCGCGGGGTAACCCTCCTCGGCCGGGAGCTCGCCCGTGCGCGACGCGAACTCACGCATTGCCTCGGCCCACCGGGACGTCGAGTCTGCGATCACCACCGCGTCGTATCCCATGTCCCGGAAGTACTCGGCGACGGTCATGCCGGCGTAGACGCTCGCTTCCCGGGCCATCATCGGCATGTTGGAGGTGTTCGCGATCATCACCGTGCGCTCGGCCAGTGGCCGGCCGTTACGCGGATCCTCCAGTCGCGACAAGTCCTCGAGCACGTCCGCCATCTCGTTGCCGCGCTCACCGCAACCGACGTAGACGATCACGTCGGCGTCGCACCATTTCGCGATCTGTTGCAGCAGCATCGTCTTGCC
>DASQHW010000445.1:0-3952 GCA_035631895.1 Acidimicrobiia bacterium
CGAAGATCAACGCCGCGTTCAATGCCGGCCCGCAACGCCTCATAGAGACGATCGAGCGGGATTTCAATGTCCCGATCAGTCACTATCTCGAAGTCGACTTCGCCGGGTTCCGCAAGATCGTGGACGCAATCGGCACGATCCCCATCTCCTTCCCCGCGCCCGCCCAGGACACGTTCAGTGGCCTCCACATCAACGCCGCGGGATGTCAACACCTCTCCGGTCAGGATGCGCTCGCGTACGTGCGATCGCGGTACTACCAATCGCTCGTGAACGGACGATGGCAGTACGACCCGAGCTCGGATCTCGGACGCATCAAGCGGCAGCAGTACTTCTTGCGCACACTTGCGCACGAGGCGCTGCACACGAGCCAGCGTGCGCCGTGGCGTGCCCTCTCGATCCTCGACGCGACGCTCGGGAGCCTGCAGCGCGACCCGAACTTCGGGTTCTCTTCGTTCCGTGCGCTCGCGTACGCGTTCCACGGCAACGCGACCCTCGAGACATTCACGTTGCCGACCCACCCGCAGACGATCGGCGGGCAAGCCGCGCTGGTGTTGGACGACGCGAAGGCCAAGCCGATCCTCGATCGACTTCGCGGCGTCGAGAACAAGCCCGTCCCCGCTCCACCGGCGGGCATCACTCCCGACAGCGTGCGCGTCAGCGTGGAGAACGGCAGCGGCCGTCAGGGGATGGGGAGCGCCACGCTCGCCGCCTTGCACCGCGTGGGCTTCGCCGTGCTCGGGCAGGCGGCGAACGCGGATCGCAGCGACTATGCGGTCACCGAGGTTCGGTACGCGTCGGGCGCGCAGGGCAAGGCGCGCTTCGTGCTGGCGTATCTCGGCGGTGCCGGAAAGGTCGTGCCGCTCCAGGGGGCTGCCGCCGAGGGAGATGCCGACGTCGTCCTCGTGGTCGGTCGCGACTTCGCAGGCGTCGCGGCGCCGGCCCCTCGGGCGAGCTCGGTCACGACTGCGCCGCGTTCGGGGGCGACGGCGCCCGCGTCGGCTACCGCCCCGACCGACGCACTCCCTCCTGTGGGCTGCTAGCGCCCTCTACACTCGCCGCTCATGCCCAGGCCCGCCCTCGCAGAAGCCGCGGCGGCGCTGTGAGAGTCGCCGTCGTCGGCGCCGGATACGTCGGCCTCACGACCGCGGCCTGTTTCGCGCATCTCGGTCACGACGTCGTCTGTGCCGATATCGACGCCGAGCGAGTTGCACGCCTCCAGAAGGGCGAAGTGCCGATCCTCGAAGCGGGGCTGCCCGAGCTGCTGGCCGAGGGGCTCGGTTCCCGGCGCCTCCGGTTCGTCGTCGGCCCGGTGAACGCAGCACGCGGTGCCGACATCGTGTTCCTGTGCGTGCAGACACCACAGGGCACCGACGGCTCCGCGGACCTCTCGTATGTGCTGAATGCGGCACGCGAAGTCGCTCCCGTGCTCGGTGCGCATGCCGTCGTCGTCAACAAGTCGACTGTCCCCGTCGGCTCGACGCGCACGGTGCAGCGGGCGCTGTACGAGGCCGGCGTGCAAGCAGAGGACGTCAACGTTGTGTCAAATCCCGAGTTCCTGCGTGAGGGCCAAGCGGTGCGCGATTTCCTCAATCCCGAACGCATCGTGATCGGATGTGACCGGCCCGAAGCCGCAGTGCGCGTGAGTGAGCTGTACAAAGGCGTGCACGCGCCCGTGCTGGTCACCGACCCCGCATCGGCCGAGATGATCAAGTACGCGTCGAACGCGTTCCTGGCGACGAAGGTCTCGTTCATCAACGCGATCGCGAACCTCTGCGAGGCTGTCGACGCCGATGTGCGGGAGGTCGCGATCGGCATGGGATACGACGCCCGGATCGGCTTTCAGTTCCTGCACCCGGGGCCGGGCTACGGCGGTTCGTGCTTTCCGAAGGATGTCGCCGCGCTGCTGCACACCGCAGGCGAGGCCGGGTACGACTTCGGCCTGCTCGCCGGCGTCGTCGAGGCGAACAGCTCGCAACACGAGCGAATGGTGGAGAAGGTGCGATCGGCCGCCGGCCGGACCCTCACCGGTGCGGTCGTCGGGGTCTGGGGCTTGACCTTCAAGGCCGACACCGACGATCTTCGCGACTCCCCGGCGATCGTGATCGCGCGCCGGCTGCTGGAGGAGGGCGCCAATGTGCAGGCCTACGACCCGGCGGCGGGGGAGCGCGCGCAGGGCCTCCTGCCCGGCCTGGACTTGCGCACCGACGCCTACGGAGCGGCGCAGGGTGCGGACGTCGTCCTGCTGGCGACCGAATGGGATGAATTCCGCTGGCTCGACTTCGAACGCGTCGCGAGCGTGATGCGGCGCGCGGCGATCGTCGACGGCCGCAACTTGCTGGATCCGGCCGCGCTGCGCCGGCGCGGCTTCACCTACGACGCGGTCGGACGCCGGTAGTGGCCAGGGTCGTGATCACCGGCGGCGCCGGATTCCTCGGTTCCCATCTCGCCGACCTCTTCATCGGGCGCGGCGACGAGGTCGTCGCGATCGACAACCTCTGCACGGGTCGGAAGGACAACATCAGCCACCTCCTCGACAATCCGTGCTTCACGTTCACACGTGCAGATGTGAGCAACGAGCTTCCCGTCGACGGCCGTGTCGACGGCGTGTTGCACCTCGCCAGCCCCGCGAGCCCGCCGGAGTACCTGGCGATACCGCTGGAAACCCTCGACGTCGGGTCGCTCGGTACGCGGCGCGCGCTCGACCTGGCACGCGCGCACGACGCCCGTTTCCTCCTCGCGTCCACCAGCGAGGTGTACGGCGATCCGCAGGTGCACCCCCAGCCGGAGTCGTACTTCGGCAACGTCGATGCCACGGGCCCGCGTGCCGTGTACGACGAAGCCAAGCGGTTCGCCGAGACACTGACGATGACGTATCAACGGCTCTACGGGTTACCAACCGCGATCGTGCGAATCTTCAACACCTACGGCCCACGCCTGCGGGCCGCGGACGGGCGCGTCGTCTCGAACTTCGTCATCCAGGCGATCGACGGCAAGCCGCTGACGGTGTACGGCGACGGGAGCCAGACCCGTTCGTTCTGCTACGTCGACGACGAGGTGCGCGGCATCCTCGCGCTGTACGACTCGGACGTCGGCGAGCCGGTCAACATCGGGAATCCGAGCGAGTTCTCGATGCTCGACCTCGCCGATCTCGTTCGCGAGGTCACCGACTCGAGCTCCGAGACGGTGTTCGAACCCCTGCCGGTCGGCGATCCCGGCCGGCGACAACCGGACATCACGCGGGCTCGGACGCTGCTCGGTTGGCAGCCGTCGATCGATCTCCGCGAAGGTCTCTCGCGCTTGCGCGACTGGTACTTGGAGGAGCGTGCCCGTGGCCGCGCGTGACACCACCCCTCCGCCGAAGCTGCGCAAGCTCTCGGTCGTCGTCCCGGTGTTCAACGAGCGCAACACGCTCGTGGAGATCCTGCGTCGCATGCGCGCGGTCGAGCTGCCCGACAGCATCGAGCGCGAGATCATCGTCGTCGACGACGGCAGCGACGACGGCACACGCGACGTGCTCAAGCAGCTCGGTGACAGCACTGTGCGGATCATCATGCACGAGCGCAACCGCGGCAAAGGAGCGGCCGTTCGCACCGGTGTCGCGAATGCGACGGGCGAATACGTGCTGGTGCAGGACGCCGACCTCGAGTACGACCCCGACGACTGGCGGAAGCTGCTCAACCCGATCCTGCGGGGGCGGACGCGTGTCGTGTACGGCTCCCGGTTCACGGGTGAGCGCCGCAACATGTTGTTCTTGCACTGGATCGGCAACCGCTTCTTGTCGCTCACCACCAACGTGCTCTACAACACGACACTCTCCGACATGGAGACGTGCTACAAGGTGCTCGACCGTCGACTCTTCGACGACCTCTCGCTGTCGGCCGATCGCTTCGACATCGAGCCCGAGATCACGGCCAAGATCCTGAAGCGCGGCATTCGTATCTACGAGGTGCCG
>DASQHW010000446.1:0-3094 GCA_035631895.1 Acidimicrobiia bacterium
GACCGGGTCCGCCCAGTACCACTATGTCGTCACCGACGGCTCGCTCTACGTCTATGACATCGCCGGCAACTACGCGCTCGTGAAACAGGTCCCTCTGCCGATCGGGAGCAAGCGGGGCCTCATGCAAGCGGCACCCTCGTCGAACCTCCTGTACATCACCTACTGCGGCAACAGCGCGTGTGGCGGCGCGCACGGTTCGCTCCTCGCCTACAACCTCGTGACGGACCAGATCGCATGGATCGCGAACTACACCTTCGGTACAGACCAAGCGACGATCACACCCGACGGCAAGACGATCTACATGGCAACGGGCGAGGACTCGTCGGGCGGCGTCACGCCGATCATCGATGCGACCGACGGCAAGCCGATCGGCAGCATCAACACCGGCACGAACGGTCACGACTATGTCGCGGCGCTGGACGGGACACAGGTGTATCTCTCCGGTCACTCCGGCCCGACCAGCAACTACGTCCAGGTCGTCGACACCGCGACGAACCAGGTGATCCTCGAGGCAGGACCGACGGTCAATGGCGTGCGACCCAATACGGTCAACGGAAAGCACACGCTGTCCTTCACCACGAGCACGAATCGGTGCGGTTTTCAGGTGCTCGATCTCTCCGCGGGCACCGTGTTGTACACCGTGACGCTCAACGGCGCCTGCTCCTGGACGGCGACCGACGCACCGTCGCACGGCATCTCACTCTCGCCCGACGAAAAGCAGATCTATGTGATGAACGCGGCCGCAGATGCCGTCGACGTCTACGACGTGAGCGGGCTGCCGGCGAGTCCGCCCACGTTCGTCACGCGGGTGCAGCTCTCGAGCCTCGCCGGAAGTGAAAGCCCGTGCCAGAGCTTCTGCGTACGTGAGGGCTGGCTCCTGCACTCGCTCTCGGGCCGAAACGTGTGGGTCGGAGACACCGGCGACGTGATCGACACCACAACGCAACAAGTCGTTCAGCACCTCGACACTCTCCGCAACACCCGCCTCATGCTCGAAGTCGACTACAACAACGGCATCCCCAACGCCACCACCACACGCGTCGGGCTGGGCCGCGTGACGGGCTAACTGTTCCTTCACGAGCCGGCGAGTGGCCGTCTTGCCGGTGACACCCACGATTGGTCGCCCGGTTAAGGATCTCGTGGAGGTGGTGCGCCATGCACCGAGTCGCACAGGTCGGGTTTGCCGCCGTGTTGCTGGCGTCGTGCAGCAGCTCGGCGCGGCATGCCGCGACGACCGCGAGCTCCACGACGCGCACGACCATCGCGGTTGCACCGTCGGCATCGCTGCACATCACAGGCGATCGCGCGCTCGCCGGCGACGTCGTCGACGCGTCGGTCGTGTGCAGCTTCCCCACCGTCGACGGCCTGCAGGTGTCGGTGTTCGCCCACGCGCCCGACTCCCGCATCTCCTATCGCATGCTGGTCGCCGCAGACAAGGTCTTCGTCAACGTCGACTCCGGGGCGGGTGCGACGTTCCGAGAGCGGAACTTCCAGGGCCGAGGAGTGTCAGCGTTCGATGTCGCCAAGGGTGCGCAACTCGACTCGCAGCTGCTCGACACCGCGCCGAGCGCCGGAGTCGCACCGGGCTCGATCGGGAGGATCACCGCGGTCAAGGGATCCGTCAACTGTGGCAACCAGACACCGGGCTCCTCCACCATCACGGTCACCGGCACCTCTCGCACCGGTCGGTACCACACGTCGCGACTCGATCCGGTATTGGTCGAGTGCTACTTCAACAGCGGTCAGCTGAGCGTGATCGGCATTACGCGGGCCGGCAACGAGAACGTGCAGTTCTTGATCTCCCTTGGATCCGACGGCGTCATCAACGTCGAGGAAGCTCCGGCACACGCTGCACAGCGCTACTACGGGTCCGTATCGGGGCTGGCAACGCTCACCTCCAACGGCGGCCGCGCCCATGGTGACGTCGTCGAGCGAAAGGCAACCCCACCCCACACGCTTCACATCGAGGGAAGCGCCACATGCGGCACCCCGATGAGAGACTGAGCGCCGCGCCGCGTGGTTCTCTTAGCATCGCGCCGTGCTTGGTATGCCGGTTGGTATACGCGCGTGCCTGTTCGATCTCGACGGCGTGCTGACGGATACCGCGAGGATCCATGCGGCGGCATGGAAGAAGATGTTCGACGGCTATTTGCGTGATCGCGCTCGTCGACTCGGAGAGCCTTTCGTGCCGTTCGACATCGCGGTCGACTATGACCGGTACGTCGACGGCAAGCCGCGGGCGGACGGGACGCGCGCATTTCTGGAGTCGCGCCACATCGAGGTTCCGGAGGGCACCCCTGACGATCCGCCCGAGGCCGAGACGGTACAGGGTCTGGGCAGGCGGAAGAACGACATCGTATTACGCATGATCCGCGAAGAAGGGGTGCAGCCGTATAAAGGGTCGGTCCGCTACGTGCGGGCGGTACGCGCTGCGGGATTGCGGACGGCGGTGGTGTCGTCGAGCACGAACTGTCATGACGTGCTCATCGCCGCCGGGATCGACGATCTCTTCGAGGTCCGTATCGACGGGTACGTCGCGAAGCGCGAGCACCTCAACGGCAAGCCGGCCCCCGACACGTTTCTCGCCGGTGCCCGGGCGCTCGGGGTGGCGCCAGGTGAAGGCGCGGGGTTCGAGTACGCGCTCGCCGGGGTCGCGGCCGGCCGCGCCGGCCGTTTCGGCTTCGTGGTCGGTGTGGACCGGGTGGGACAGGCGGACGCGTTGCGTGCCAATGGTGCCGACATTGTCGTGTCCGACCTCGCCGAGTTGCTCGACGGGCAATGATCCAGCACACGGCGTTCACGGTCGAGCCGTAGAGCTTGCGCGAGACCGCCTTGCATGTCGACGTTCTGGCGCAGACCGAATCGGTATTCGCGCTGACGGTCATCAACGTCACGAACGGCAAGCTCATGCGCCTGCTCATCGACGATGAACCGTTCGATGTGCGCTACGGCGAAGTGCACGCGCACGAACGGCTCCTGGATTTCCGGGCGGGGACACTGTCACGACAAGCGAGCCCACGACGCGTCCGATCCCGAAGGCACCAGCCCGCCGCGAACCCACCCAACCATCAGGCCGCGCTCCGGCGCGCCGATC
>DASQHW010000447.1:0-4001 GCA_035631895.1 Acidimicrobiia bacterium
TTAGAACACGTTTCAATACTGCGCAGCTTCGCCGCTGGTCCCCTGACTACGACGCCTTGCGGCGCGTGCGTTTGGCGGTGCGGCGGCCCTTGGCGCCCTTCGTCCTGGCGTCGAGGCTGGCCTGGAGGGCCTGCACGAGGTCCAGCACCTCGCCCTTTTCCTTCGGTTCTTCGACGGTGATCGTCTCGCCCTTCGCCTTGCGGTCGATCACCTTCTGCACCGCGGCGCGATACGTGTCGGTGTAGCGCTTCGGGTCCCACTCCGTCGTCAAGCTGTCGATGAGCTGGGTGGCGATCTGCAGCTCCCGCGCGCCGAGATTCACGCGCTTCGGGATGTCCAGCTGCTTGGGATCGCGGATCTCGTCCGCGAAATAGAGCGTCTCGAGCATCAGCAGCTCGTCCTTCGCGCGGATGACCGCAAGGTATTGCTTGGTGCGCATGACGAAGCGGCCGATCGCGGCGCGACCACTCTTGCGCATCGCGTCGCGCAGCAGCACGTACGCCTTGTCGGCGCCGGCACCGGCGCGAGGCGCGACGTAGTAGGTGGTGTTGTAGTAGATGGGGTCGATGTCGGCGAGCTCGACGAAGTCTTCGATCTCGATCGTACGGGTCTGCTCCGGCGCAGCCGCCTCGAGCTCCTCGGGCTCCACGAGCACGACCCGGCCTCGGGCCTTCTCGTATCCCTTGACCAGCGCGTCGTAGTCGACCTCCCGGCCGGTCTTCTCGTCCACGCGCTTTTGACGAATCCGGTGACCGGACTTCGTCATCTGATGGAAGCGGATCTGCTTCTCCTCGACGGCGCTGTACAGACCGATCGGCACGTTGACGAGCCCGAAGCTGATCGTGCCGTTCCATATCGCTCGCGGCATGGCCCGCCTATACCCAGATTCGCCTAGCGTCTTCCCTGTGACTCGAGAACTGGGTGGCGTCGGCACGAAGGTCGTGTTCGAGGACGACCGCGTGCGTGTGTGGGTCGTGAAGCTCGCGCCCGGCGAACGCGGATCCGTGCACCGACACGAGCTCGATCACCTTTTGATCCAGGTGCAGGGCGACCGCATCGCCGTCGAGCCCGAGCCGGACTCGCAGAGCCCGTACCGTGAGTACCTCGCCGCCGACGTCATCCCCGGCATGGTCACCTTCGTGCCGAAGGGCGGCGTCGAGACCGCGGTCAACGTCGGCGCGCAGCCGTACTACGAGGTCATCGTGGAGTTGAAGTAGCGATCTTCTTTGCCCACGGGTAGTCGGGCTTGCCACTCGGCGACCGCTCGATCTTCTCGACGATGAAGAGCTCCCGCGGCACCTTGTACCCGGCGACGTGCGCACGGGCATGGATGTCGAGATCGTCGAGTGTGACCGACTGGCCGGACCGGGTCTCGACCACCGCCGCGACCCGCTCACCCCAGCGCTCGTCGGGCACGCCGACGACCACCGCGTCGAACACGGCCGGATGAGCCTTCAACGCGGCCTCGACCTCCTCGGGATAGATCTTCTCGCCGCCGGAGTTGATGCACACCGAACGGCGGCCCAGCAGGGTCATCGTCCCGTCTTCCTCGACGATCGCGGAGTCACCCGAGACCGCGAACCTGCGGCCGTTCACAGTGACGAACGTCGCGGCGGATCTCTGCGGGTCCTTGTGGTACCGCAACGGCACGTTGCCGCCGCGGGCCATACGGCCGACGACGCCCGACCCCGGCTGCACGATGTTCATGTCGTCGTCGAGCACCACTGTGTCGGGTCCCATGCGGACGGTCGGAAGCCCCGCCCGCTCCTCGCCGCCTTTGACGATCACCCGCACCCCGTTGTACCCGGTCTCCGTCGAGCCGACCGCGTCGGCGATGATCAGGTTCGGGAACCGCTCGAGGTAGCGCTCCTTCACCGTCGCGCTGAAGACCGCGGCGGTCGATGCCACCGTGACGAGAGACGACGCGTCGTACCCGCCCTCTTCGAGCGCCTCGATCAGCGGACGGCCCATCGCGTCGCCGGTGATCCCGAGGGTCGTGATGCGATGCTTGTCGACGGCCTTCCAGACCTCGTGGGGATCGAACTTCGGCATGAGCACGGTACGCCGGCCGTTGAGCAGGGCGTTGAGCGTGCCCCATTGCGCGGCACCGTGCATCAGTGGCGCGATGACGATCCCGAGATCGCCCTCGGGTGCTTGGGCCGCGGCCTTGGCGAATTGCCATTCGTCCTCGACCCGCTTGCCGGAGTCGAATTCGACGAGACCGCCGAGCACACACAGCACGTCTTCGTGACGCCACACGACACCCTTGGGCATCCCCGTCGTGCCACCCGTGTAGAGGATGTAGATGTCGTCGTCCGAGCGCTCGGGGAAGTCGCGCGCGGGCGAGGACGAGGCCAGCGCGTCCTCGTATCGCACGGAGCCGAGCGTGGAGCAATCCGTGCCGGAGCCGTCGTCGATGGCGATCAGGTGCCGCAGCATCGGAAGCGCGTCCCGCACCGCCGCGATTCGGGGCGCGAACTGTGCGTCGTGCACGAGCGCGACGAGGTCTGCGTTGTCGAAGAGGTAGCGCAACTCCGCCTCGACGTAGCGGTAGTTGACGTTGATCGGCACCGCCCGAAGCTTGTACGCGGCGAGAATCGACTCGACGAACTCGTGGCTGTTGAATGCGTAGATGCCGACATGGTCGCCGGGGCCTATGCCCTGAGCCGCGAGGTGATTCGCGAGGCGGTTCGCGTTCTCCTCGAGCTCCCCGTACGTCTCCTTGCGGTCGCCGACGATGATCGCGACCCGGTCGGGGACCGTGTCCGCAACGTGCTCGATGAGATCCGCGATGTTCCAGGCCATGTGCTCCGCTCCGCCCGCCCGCCTCCGGTCCGGTCAGTCCAACACTTGCACGCCGGCCCGGGCAACGTGAGGGGGCGCCGGTCCGAACACTATGGGCGCACCGAAGGCGGCCCGGCGTGCCGCCCGGCGCAGGGCCGCGAGCACCGGCGCACCGACGAGCAGCACCAGCACGGAGTTGCCCAGCGCTCGCGGGATGTCGAAGCCGAGTGCGGTCGCGAGATGGAACGCCCAGAAGCGCCGCAGGTTCTCGGCGACGGAGGCGCCCGCGATGAAATGCAGCTCCGTGCCCGATGTACCGAAGGGCCAGAACCACATGTCCATCACGAGCCCGTAGGCGACGCCCGCCACCGCGCCGTACGCGGCGAGCAGCGCGAGCTCGCGCCGCCCAGAGGCGCGCGGAAGGCAGCCGGCGAGGAAGCCGACCCACGCGGCGCACAGCATCTCGAACGGGAGCCACGGCCCCACGCCACCGGTGAGCAATGCGGACGCGAACAGTGTGAGCGCGCCTTGCACGAAGCCGAAGCCGCGGCCGAACACCCGGCCACCGGGGAGCAGCAGGAACAGCACAGCCGTGAACCCGGTGACGCCGGTGCTCGGGGCGCGCAACGCCGCGCCGCAGGCCACGAGCACGCCCAGCATCGCGACCGCCTTGGCGTCGAGCACCCCGTCGGCAAGCTCCGCGAGCAGGATCGCGACGAGCAGCGGGACGAGCGCCACGAAGAGCCACGGCGCGTCACCGGCGTGCGCAAAATTCTCGGTGCCGCGCGGCCTGGCGAACAGCGGCCACGTGAACGCGGCGATCCCCGCGACGGATGTGACCGCGAGGAGCACGCTCGACCGCCACCGGAATCGGATCATGACGCGAGCGCCGCCGACACTTCGGCGACCGTGAGCCATTGCGCGGGCGCGAGGATCTTCGCAACCTGCGGCGCGAACACCGGCGAGTGGCAGACGACGTCCCGGGCGGGACCATCCGCGACGATCTCTCCGTCGGCAAGGACGATCGCGCGTGTGGCGACGTCGGCGACGAGCTCCACATCGTGCGTCGCGAGCGCAACTGCATGCCCGGTCCGGGCGAGCTCGCGCAGGACGATCGCGAGCCGAGCCTTCGCCGAGTAGTCCAGGCCACGCGTCGGTTCGTCGAGCAGCACCAGCGGCGGTGCCGGCGCCAGCACGACCGCGAGCGCGAGCGCGAG
>DASQHW010000448.1:0-5143 GCA_035631895.1 Acidimicrobiia bacterium
GGCTGCTCGGCTCGGGCCGGCGCGTGCGATCGGTGCTCGTTACGCCGGAGCAGCACGCGGCGCTGCATGACGTGCTCGCCACGGCCGCCGCGCCTGTGTACGTCGCGCCGCCCGAGGTGCTTCGGCGAGTCGTCGGATTCGAGCTGCACAGGGGCGCGGTCGCGTCCGCGGACCGGTGGCCACTGCTGCGTCCGGCCGACGTGTTGGGCGCGGCCCGGCGGCTCGCGGTCTGCGAGCGCATCAATGACCACGAGAACCTCGGGGTCGTGTTCCGCAGTGCCGCCGCCCTCGGCATCGACGCCGTGTTGCTCGACAGCGAGTGCGCCGATCCGCTCTACCGTCGTTGCGTTCGGGTGTCGATCGGGCACGTCGTCACGTTGCCCTGGACGCGGCTCTCGTCGCTGGATGAGTTGCGGACGGCCGGGTTCACGACCGTGGCGCTCACGCCGCGCGCGGAGGCCACCGCCATCGACGACGTCGCGTGGCCGGCGCGCGTCGCGTTGTTGCTCGGCGCGGAGGGCCCCGGCCTCTCCGACGCCTGGCTCGGCGGCGCAGACATGTGCGCCCGCATCCCGATGGCACCGGGATCCGACTCGCTGAACGTGGCGACTGCCGCGGCGATCGCCTTTCACCTCAGCCGGGCACGTCCGTCGTGATCCGGCCGTCGACCAGCTCCACGCGGCGGGTGAGTGCCAGGTGCTCGAGCAACGCCCGGTCGTGGGTGACGACGAGCAATGTGCCCTGGAAGCTCGCGAGTGCCGATTCGAGCTGCTCGATGGCCGGCAGGTCCAGGTGGTTCGTCGGCTCGTCGAGCACGACGCAGTTGACCCCTCTCGCGGACAACAGCGCGAGCGACGCGCGCGTCCGCTCGCCCGGCGACAGCGAGTCGGCCGCTCGTTGCACGTGGCCGGCGCCCAGGCCGAACTTGGCGAGCAGCGACCGCGCCTCGGCCGCAGGAAGCCCGCTGCCGGTCTCGAAACGCTCGAGCAGCGGCGCGTCCCCCGCGAACTCTGCGCGCGCCTGATCGAGCGCGCCGAAGACCACACCCGGGCCGACCCAGGCCTCACCGGCGTCCGGGTGCCGCAAGCCGAGCAGCGTTCGGAGCAGCGTGGTCTTCCCGCTGCCGTTCGCGCCGAGGATCGCGATCCGTTCGCCGTAGTCGACCTCGAGATCGATCGGCCCGAGCACGAAGTCGCCCAGTCGCACCATTGCGCCCGCCAGCCTCGCGACGACCGCTCCGCTCCGGGGTGCGGCTGCGATGTCCATACGGAGCTCCCAGCCTTCCCACGGCTTCTCGACGGCCGCCGCTTCCAGGCGCGCGAGTGCCCGGTCCGTGATCTTCGCCTTGGCCGCCACGTGCTCGCTGCTGTTCCGCCGGAATTGGCGGATGTGCTTGTCGTTCTCGCCGGACTTCCTCACCTTCGCGGTGCCTTGCACGGCCCATTGGCGCTGCCGCTGCGCCCGGTCGGTCAGCTCCCGCCGCTGCGACCGGTACTCGGCGAATGCCTCCTCCGCGTGACGGCGCGCGGTCGCCCGTTCCTCGAGATACGCCTGCCATCCCCCGGAGTACTCGGTCGCAGTGTGCGAGTGGTCGTCCAGCTCCAGCACGCTCGTGATCGTCCGATCGAGGAACGCGCGATCGTGCGACACGACCATCGCGCCCCCGGTCATGTCGGCGGTGAGGAAGCGCTCGAGCCGGGCGAGGCCCTCGAAGTCGAGATCGTTCGTCGGTTCGTCCAGGAGGAACACGTCGAACCGGGCGAGCAGGATCGCCGCGAGGCTCACGCGTGCGGCCTGACCGCCGGACAGCGCGCACATCTCCAGATCCAGCGCCCGTTCCGGCAGGCCGAGATCGGTGCATATCTGCGCGACACGGGCGTCGAAGTCCGCAGCACCGAGCGCCAGGAACCGCTCCAGCGCGCACGTGTAGGCGTCGTCCGCGTCGCCGTCCGCGTGCGCAGCCGCGAGCGCGTGTGCCGCGTGATCGAGCTCGGCTTCGGCTGCGGCGACGCCGGTGCGGCGCGCGAGATAGACCCGTACGGTCTCGCCGGCGCGCCGCTCGGGCTCCTGCGGGAGGTAGCCGACGGTCGCGTTCGGTGGAGTGCGCGTCACGGTGCCGCCGTCGGCCCGCTCCACACCGGCGAGGATCTTGAGCAACGTGGATTTCCCGGTGCCGTTCGGCGCGACCACACCGATGCGGTGCTTCGGCCCGATCGTGCACGAAACCCGGTCGAGGACGACGCGTGGCCCGAACGACTTGGTGATGTCACGGGCAAGGAGAGAGGAGAATGAAGAGGAAGGCGACACGTCGGCACCTGCAGTCGACCCGGGAACACGGACGGGGATCGGAGAAGGGGCCGGATCACGACATCGCCGAGCAGCCTACCAACGGTGCTTGCGACTCCTGAGCACAATAGTGTCGCCGCATGTCGCAAGAACCGCCTCGCCTGGTGCTCGACGACGGCGAAGCGAAGGGGATGCGCGTCGAAGGCGCCCGTCATGCAGGCGTTGCGTTCGAGAAGGCCAGGCTCGTCGACGTCGAGCTCGTGCGCTGCGATCTGTCGGGCTGCGACTTCTCGGAGGCGGTCTGGCATCGGGTGATGCTCAGCGATTGCCGCTGCAGCAGCATCGAGCTCCCGCAGTCGACGCTTCGCGACGTGACGTTCGCCGACTGCAAGCTCGACGACGCAAACCTCCGGCTCGCCAAGCTGCAGCGGGTGCGCTTCTCGTCGTGCGTGCTGGCGGGCGCCGAGCTCGTCGGTGCGCGCCTCGAGAAGGTTGCGTTCACGGCGAGCGACCTCGCGGCGGCGGACCTGTCGAGCGCGCACTGCACGGAAGTCGATCTGCGGGGCGCGCGGCTCGAGGGCCTGCGGGGTGTTGCATCGCTTCGAGGCGCGATGATCGGCACCGAACAGCTCATCGGGTTCGCGCCCGCGCTCGCGCAGGCGCTCGGCATCGCCGTGCGAGACGATTGATCCGCACAGCGGTCACTCGGACGCGGTATCCCCGGCTTGACTCAGCAGCTTCGCGTCGGCGACATGAAAGCGGTCGCGGAAGTCTCGCAGCGAATAGCCGGTGACGACTGCGCGCGCGGCCGCGCGCGCAGACGCGGACCGCTTCAGGCCGAACATCGGTGCGAGCTCTCCGAAGTAGTTGCCGACCGCGACGATCGTGAGCCGCTCCTCGTTCCCGTCGTCGCGCTCGCGGAAGATCTCCATCTTCCCTTCGTCGACGGTGTACACGAGGTCACCCGCCGCGCCTTGGCGGAAGAGCACCTCACCGGGTGCGAGCTCCGTGCGGACGGGCCCACGCGGCGACACTTCGACGGGAGGGGTCAGGTTCACGATGCGGTCCGCGAGAGAGATCAGCCGCTCGTCGTGCGTCGCGACGACCACCATCCGGCCCTCGTCCGCGATCTCCCGCAGGAGCCGCAACACTCCGTCGACCTGGATGTAGTCGAGGTGCGCGGTCGGTTCGTCGGCGAGGACGACCGGTGGATCGTGGGCGAGCGCACGTGCGATCGCCACGCGTTGCTGCTGACCTCCGGAAAGGTCGCCCGGACGGTGGCGCAACCGATCGTCGAGGTCCACGCGACGCAGCAGCTCTTCGGCCCGTGCGCGCGCATCGCGCCGCGACACGCCGGCGCCGCGCAACGGCACCATCACGTTCTCACGCGCATTCAGCGAAGGCACGAGATTGAACGCTTGGAACACGACGCCGACCGTGTGACGCCGGTACCGCGTCAGCGCCGAGCCTTTGAGCCCGACGACCTCCACGCCGGCCACCGTGACGGACCCGGATGTCGGCGTGAGGATCGCGGCGAGCACCGAGAGCAACGTCGTCTTCCCACAGCCGCTCGCACCCAGGAGCAGCATGAGCTCGCCGCGGGACACGTCGAGCGTCAATCCGTCGATCGGGCGCACGCGATAGCCGCCCGATGAGTACTCGATGACGAGATCGCGCACGTCGATACCGAGATCCCTGACATCCACGAGAGGACCGGTCGCCGCCGTCGTCATCAGCCGAAGGCGAGGGCCGGATCCACGCCCACTGCTCGTCGCAAGCCGACAAGGGAAGCGAAGACGCTGATCACGATCGCGACGACAGGCATCAGCACGAAGGCCGAAGCCGGGATCTCGACACGTATCGGCATGATCGGCGCGAGCGCGATGGACAACAGGATCGCGACGGCGGTCGCGAGGAGTGCGAGCACGATGGCCTGTGCAGCGAGGCCCGACGCCAGCGCGCGTCCGGTCACACCCGTCGCCTTGAACACGGCGAAGTCCCGCGTGCGCTCGATTGCTTGCAGGTAGAGGATCGAACCGATGATCCCCCCCGCGACGATCCACAAGAGGATCCGCATCATGTCGATGGTGCCGCCGGCCGACTTCATCGGACGCCGGAGGTCGGTGAAGACATCCTGGTTGGACTGCACGTGGGTTCCCGGCGGCGGGGTTGCGACGTGGCCGCGCACCACGATCGCCGTCGCGAGCGGTTGACCGTCCACAGCGAGAGTCTGCGCGTCGTGCAGTGAGATGAACACCGCCGGCTGACCGGCAAAATAGGTCACGCCATCCGTGCGACCGACGACGCGAAACGGCTAGCCCCCGATGGTGAGGATCTTCCCGACGCCGACATGGAGAGTCTTGTCGGCGACGATCTCGCCATTGCCTCGCAGCGGCCGGCCGTCGCGTACCGCCGGGGTGCCGACACCTTGCGGCTCGACGCCGACGATGCCGATGTAGTGCAGCGACGAAGTGTGCACCGAGAATCGCAGCAACATCAGCGGCGAGGCCTTCTCCACACCGGGCTGACGCGCCACGTCCGCCGCATAGGTCGCGGGCAGGAGTGTCGTCGCGGTGAACGGGCCCGACGCCTTCTGCGACACGACCCACTGATCGGCGTCGATCGTGTTGATCGTGCGCCAGACCTCGTTGTGGAAGCTCTGGCTGATCCCGGTGATCACGAGCGCAAGCGCGAACACGAGACCCGCCGCGACCACACCGATGAAGAATCGTCGGCGGCGCCACTGCAGGTCGCGCAGGCTCGCGAAGAGCACGAACGGAGCCTAACGCCGAGGCGTGGGCACGAGCGCCGACACATGCGTGGGGAACGGTGCCCACGCCGGTTGCGACGAAGGGTC
>DASQHW010000449.1:0-4078 GCA_035631895.1 Acidimicrobiia bacterium
GACATCGCGGGTGCGCTCGCGTACGCGCACCGGGCCGGCGTCGTCCACCGCGACATCAAACCCGGCAACGTGCTCATCACGCCGAACGGCGTGGTCAAGGTCACCGACTTCGGCATCGCGCGCGCCGGTACGAGCGACGGCCTCACGCAAACGGGCTCGGTCATGGGCACGGCGACGTACTTCTCACCCGAACAGGCGCAGGGCCTCCCGGTCGACGGTCGCAGCGACGTGTATTCGCTCGGGGTCGTGCTCTACGAGATGGTCACCGGGGGCGCGCCGTTCACCGGCGACTCGCCGGTTGCAGTTGCGTACAAGCACGTGCGCGAGGATCCGGTCGCGCCGTCCCAACGCAACGCCGAGGTGCCGCACGATCTCGAGCAGATCATCATGACCGCGCTCGCCAAGGACCCCGGCCATCGATACCAGACCGCCGACGACATGCGCGCCGATCTGTTGCGCTTCCGTCGCGGGCGGCCGCTCGCCTCTTCGCCGGTGACGGCGATGGTCGCAGAGGTGCCGACATCCTCGAACCCCGCGCAACCGAGTGGGGCCTACGCGGCAGCGGCGGCGACCGTCGCCAGCCCGGCGGTCGACGAGCGCGGACGATACGTCGGCGCACCGACATATCCGCGCCGGCGACGGAATCCGGCGCTGGTGACGTTCCTGGTGCTGTTGGGGCTCGCCGCCGTCATCGGCCTCATCCTGCTCGCGGCCATCAAGCTCGGCGGGAGCCAGGGGAAGGTCACCGTGCCGAGCGTCGTCGGCAAGAACGTCAACGTCGCGCGACAGATGCTCGCCGACGCACACCTCAAATCGACGACCGAGAACGTGAACGATGCTGCGCCTGTCGGCCAGGTCATCGTGCAGGACCCCCCGGCGAAGCAGAGCGTGACGCGCAACACGACGGTGAAGCTCACCGTCAGCAGTGGCGCCCAGCAGGTGCTCATCCCGTTCGAGATCAAGAACATGCTCGTGAAGGACGCAACCGATCGCCTCAACCTCTTGGGCTTCCAGGTGAAGTCCAAGGGGCAAGCGGACGGCACGGTCGAGAAGGGCCGGGTCATCGACAGCCTCCCCGCCGCGGGCACCAGCGCGCCCAAGGGCGGCACCGTGACGCTGCTCGTGTCCACGGGCCCCGCACCGAAACCCATCCCCGACGTGAAGGGGTTGCCGCAGGATCAGGCGGGACAACAACTCATCCAGGCGGGATTCGACCCGAGCAAGCTCACGTTCGTGCAGGAGGTCAGCGACTCGGTCCCGGCGGGATCGGCCACGCGCACCGACCCTCCTGCCAACCAGAGCGTTCCCACCGACACGCCGATCCGGGTCTTCATCTCGAGCGGAAAAGCCAAGGTCGCCGTGCCGCCCGAGATCGGCAAGACACTCGACGAAGCGACCTTCGACCTGAAAGCCGCCGGCTTCACGGTGTCGACGCTCAACAAGGTCGACGACAACAACGTCGGCAAAGTGGTCGACATGTCACCGCCGGCCGGCACCCAGGCCCAACCCGGCAGCAACGTCCTGTTGACGATCGGCGTCAAGTCCTCCACGTCGTCGTCCACGACGTCGACGACGACCGGACCGTGACCGCGCCGCTCGTCGAGTGGTACCGAGCGCACGGACGCCACGACCTGCCGTGGCGAGCGTCGCGTGACCGCTGGCACGTGCTGGTGTCCGAGGTGATGCTGCACCAGACCCAGGTGCCGCGGGTCATTCCCGCATATGCCGCGTTCATCGCGCGCTTCCCGACGCCGTCCGATGCGGACGCGGCCGGCCTCGCCGACGTGATCACCGCCTGGGGCCGGCTCGGTTATCCCCGTCGCGCCCGATGGCTGTGGGAGGCCGCGAAGCAGATCACGCGCGACGGATGGCCGGAGGATCTCACAGAGCTTCCGGGCGTCGGCCGCTATACCGCCGCGGCGATCGCCGCGCAGGTCGACGATGCCGACTGCATCGGCATCGAGGTGAACATCCGGCGCGTCTGCGAGCGAGTGCGCGGCGAACGGTTGTCGGAGCGTGCGGCCGAGGATTGTGCGGTACACGTGGCGCGCGGGTTGAACGGCCGCGACCGTTTGCTCGCGCTCATGGACGTCGGCGCGACCGTGTGCAACGCACGCAATCCGCGCTGTGACCGGTGCCCGCTCGCATCAGCGTGCGAAACACGCGGCACGCTCGCGGTCGAGACCAAACGACGCCAAGGCCGGTTCGAAGGCTCGTTCCGTCAGCGGCGCGGAATGATCATGGCGCGATTGCGCGCCGGCTCCTCAGTGCCGACGGCCGATCTCGACGGTGAGGCGCTCGCGTCGTTGCTCGACGACGGGCTCGCAGAGGTCACGCGCGGGCGCGCTCACCTGCCGGGTCTGCCGCGGCCTCCAAGAAGTTCCGCAGGAGGTCGTGGCCGGCGTCGGTGAGAATCGACTCGGGATGGAACTGCACGCCCTCGATCGGGAAGTCGCGGTGACGCAACCCCATCACGAGGCCGTCCTCGGACTCGGCGGTGACCTGGAGCACTTCCGGCACCGAGTCACGCTGGACCACCAGCGAGTGGTAACGGGTCGCGGTCAACGGGTTCGGCAGGTTGGCGAACACACCCACACCGGTGTGGCGGATCTCGGAGGTCTTGCCGTGCATGACGCGCGGCGCGCGCACGACCTCGCCGCCGTACAGCTCGCCGATGCACTGGAGCCCGAGGCACACCCCGAGCACGGGGGTGCCGTGCTCGCCGAACGCGCGGATCGCCTCATTCGAGAGTCCCGCATCGCCCGGACGACCGGGTCCCGGCGAGATCAACACTGCGTCGGGTGCGACCGCGCGCATCTCGTCGATCGTGATCGCGTCGTGGCGGTGCACGACCGGGTCGGCGCCGAGCTCACCGAGATACTGCACGAGGTTGTAGACGAACGAGTCGTAGTTGTCGATCACCAGGACACGACGGTGCACGTTTCCATTGTCGCGCTCGCTATCCTCCCGTGCCGTGCCTCAGTCGAAGTCCAAGCGGTCGCGTTACACGCCGCCGCCGCAGAAGAAGGCACCCCCGAGCAAGTTGTGGGTGCCGGTCGCGATGACCACGCTGCTCGCGGCCGGCCTGGTGGTCGTCGTGACGAACTACCTGAACCTCCTACCGGGCGCGAACACCGAGAACCGCTACCTGCTGCTCGGCATCGGCCTCATCTGCTGCGGCTTCCTGCTCGCGACGAACTACCGCTGAACGCACCTGAACAGCCGCTGTCCATCGGCTGGACGAATCGCAAACGTGTGATTCCCCACAGAGTTCTCCACAGCCTGGGGACAAGCCGCGTTGGCGGCTACTCCACAGGCGTGACCAGGACCATCGGCTCGCGGCAGTGCCGCGGCGCTTCCGGGATCTCCCCCTCCGGCGCGGCATAGAGGACGGCCTGCGCGCCGCAGACGATGCACCGGTAGCGGTAGTCGACGTCCTCGAGGGGCAAGTCGCCGGGCTCCGGCGGCGGCTCGGTGTTGAAGTTGCGGATCATCTTGGCGCCGAGCACGTACAGCGCGATCGCTGCAAAGACAGCAATCGCGACCCGCAACACCCACCAGAGAGCTTCGACCATGACGCTCTCAGGATATGAGGACGTGACACGGCGTCCGCAGCGGCCCGCAGGCCGCGCCGGGCCGCGATCCTCGGGCGCTAGAGGCGCTCGATGATCGTCGCATTGGCCATGCCGCCGCCCTCGCACATCGTCTGGAGGCCGTAACGCCCGCCGGTGCGCTCGAGCTCGTTGAGCAACGTGGCCATGAGCCGGGCACCCGACGCGCCGAGCGGGTGGCCGAGAGCGATCGCCCCGCCGTTGACGTTGACCTTCGACATGTCGGGGTGGTGCTCCTTCTCCCACGCGAGCACCACCGGTGCGAAGGCCTCGTTGATCTCGACGAGGTCGATCTGGTCGAGCGTCATCTTCGCCCGCTCGAGCACCTTGGTCGTCGCCGGGATCGGACCGGTGAGCATCAGGACGGGGTCGACACCCGCGAGCGCGAAGGTGTGGAAGCGCGCGCGCGGGGTCAGGCCGAGCTCGTTCGCCTTCTCCTCGCTCATGATCAGAACTGCCGCGGCGCC
>DASQHW010000450.1:0-4413 GCA_035631895.1 Acidimicrobiia bacterium
GAGCCCGACGCGTCGGGCGACCTCCTCGACGAGGTCGATCTCGCGGGCGAGGTCCGGGCGGAACGTGGGCACGATTGCCGTGCCGTCACGCACCTCGATCTCGAGCGGTCTCAGCAACGCGGCGATGCCGGCATCGTCCAGGGCGGTGCCGAGCAGCTGGTTGACCCGTTCGGTGCGCACACGGATGCGAACAGGTTCGATCGGGCGCGGGTACACATCGATCGCTCCGGGCGCCGGTCGTGCAGCGGCATGGTCAACCAGCAATTCCAGTGCGCGATTCGCACCGGTGCCGGCGTTGTTCGGGTCGACGCCCCGCTCGAAACGTGCGCTCGCCTCCGAGCGCAAACCCAGCCGCTTCGCGGTCTTCGCAATGCCGTGCGGCTCGAAGAACGCAGACTCGAGCAGGATTTCCTTGGTGCTCGGCGAGACCTCGGCGGCGGCGCCACCCATGATGCCGGCGATCGCCTGGGGGTTGCGCCCCGCGTCGCAGATCAGCAGGTCGTCGCGCGTCAGGACGCGCTCCACGCCGTCGAGCGTGGTCATCGTCTCGCCGTCGGTCGCGAGACGTACGACGATGCCCCGGCCCTCGAGCTTGCCGAGATCGAATGCGTGCAACGGGCGGCACCGCTCGAGCATCACGTAGTTCGTGATGTCGACGACGTTGCTGATCGGTCGCATGCCGGCGAGCGTCAGCCGGCGTTGCATCCATGCCGGAGACGGGCCCAACTCGACGCGGGCAACGAGCGCCACGAATCGTGGGCACCGATCCGTCGCCTCGACGACGACACGGGCGCCGTCGAGCTCCTCGAGGAGCGGCGCGGGTTCTCGCTCGTCGACGTGGAAGGGCAACGTGAAGTGGGCGGCGAGCTCGCGTGCGACACCGACGACACCCATGGCATCGGGCCGGTTGGGTGTGATCGACAGATCGAAGACCACGTCGTCGAGGCCGAGCACCTCACGCACGTCGGTGCCGAGCGGTGCGTCGGCCGGCAAAGTGAGGATGCCGCCGTGGTCCTCGCCGAGGCCGAGCTCGCGCGGTGAGCACAACATGCCCTCGGAGACCACACCGCGGATCTTGCGGCGCTCGATCCGGAAATCACCGGGCAGCACCGCGCCGACCCGGGCGAACGGCACGACCATGCCCGGTTCGATGTTCGGCGCGCCGCACACCACGCGGAGCCGGCCGTCGCCGTATTCGATGTCCGCGAGCCGGATGCGATCGGCGTCGGGATGCGGGACGACGTCGAGGATGCGCGCGACCACGACCCCGTTGATCTCGCGGCCCGGCTCGACGATCTCCTCCACCTCGAGGCCGAGCTGGTTCAGCGCATCGGCGATGTCGGCCGGTGCCGCGTCGATCGGCGTGAACTCACGGATCCACGAGAGCGGGACGCGCATCTCCGCTCCTCAGAATTGACCGGCGAAGCGGACGTCGCCGTCCCAGAGGTTCTTCACGTGGTCGACGCCGTAGAGCAGCTGGACGAGGCGGTCGATGCCGAAGCCGAACGCGAAGCCCGTGTACTCCTCGGGGTCGATGCCGACGTTCTTCAGGACCTCGGGGTCGACCATGCCGGCGCCGCCGAGCTCGACCCAGCCCGTGCGGGAGCACACCGTGCAACCCGAGCCGCGACAGAACACGCACGACATCGCGAACTCGACCGACGGTTCGGTGAACGGGAAGAACGATGGCAGGAAACGCGCCTGGATGTCGGGCCCGAACAGCGCGTGGATGAACGCTTCGATGGTGCCGAGCAGGTCCCCGAGGGTGATGCCACGATCGACGGCCAATCCCTCGATCTGATGGAACACCGGCGAGTGCCGCGCGTCGAGCGTGTCGCGCCGGAAGACGCGCCCGGGGGCGACGACGTAGATCGGGGGGCGCTGCCCTTCCATCACGCGGACCTGCACCGGCGAAGTGTGTGTGCGGAGCAACACCTCCTCGCCGTCGCCGAGACGGACATAGAGCGTGTCCTGCATCGCACGCGCCGGGTGGCCGGGTGGGAAGTTGAGCGCTTCGAAGTTGTACCAGTCGAGCTCTACCTCGGGGCCCTCGGCGACCTTGTAGCCCATCCCCACGAACACGTCCTCGAGCTCTCGCCAGATACGGGTCACCGGATGCAGGTGTCCGCGCCGGTACTCACGCGGTGGCAGCGTGAGATCGAGGCGGTCGCGTGTCGCGGCTTCGGTGGCGGCGTGCTGCTCCAGCGTTTCCCGGCGCTCGGCGTGGGCCGCTTCGAGCGCGGACCGTGCCGCCGCGAGCGCCTTGCCGACGGTCGCGCGGTCGGCGCCGTCGACGGTCTTGATGGCCTCGCGGACATCGTGCAGGGGCGACGACTTGCCGAGGAACTGCCGCTCGGCCTCGTCGAGCTCGTCGAGCGTGCTCGCCGCCTCGATCGCGGCGCGGCCGTCGCGCGCGGTGGCTTCGGCGCGCTGTGCGAGCTCGACGGCGGTCACGCGTCACTCCGGCGCTGACGTGCGGCCTCGTACAGCAATGCCGTGGCCGCCATCGCGACGTTCAGTGATTCGCCGGCCCGCATCGGGATGGTCACGTGCCCGTCGAGCGGCATGTCCGTCGTGAGCCCGCGGGTCTCGTGGCCGAGCACGAGCGCGGTCGGCGCGCGCATGTCGTAGGACTCCGGCGCGTCGCCGCCGTGCGCGACCGCACCGAGACGGCGCGCGCCGCCGGCACCGAGCGCCTCCAGGACCTCCAACGTGGGTACCGCCTCCACGACGCGAATCGCGAAACACGCGCCTGCCGAGGCGCGTACGACCTTCGGATTGTACGCGTCCACAGATCCGGGCCCGAGGACTACCACCTGCGCGCCGGTGGCGGCGGCGCTGCGAAACAACGTGCCCGCGTTGCCCGGATCGCCGATCTCGGCGGCCACGAGGACGAGATCGGCGCCGTCGAGTGCTTCGATGCCACGTCGCTCCAGCCGGACGAGCGCAAACACCGGCTGCGGCGTACGAGTATCGCCGACACGGGCCTCGAGCAGCTTGCACGGCACGCCGGCAGCTGCGCATCGCGCCGCGGCCTGCCGCGCCGGGGACGACGCGCCCTCGCCAACGAAGCATTCGACCATCGGGGCGCCGTGGTCGAGCGCGGCCGCGACCAGTCGAGGGCCCTCGCAGACGAAGAGCCCTTCCGCGTTGCGCGCGTGGTGATCGCGCAGCAGGTCACGCAGCCGATGAACCTCGGACTTGGTCGCGCGCTGCAGGGACTCAGGCAGCGTCGAGCGCGCCCCGTGCGGTTTCGACGAGCGCCGAGAACGCGGCCGGCTCGCGTACCGCGAGATCGGCGAGGATCTTGCGGTCGATGTCGACCTCCGCAGCCTTCAGCCCCGCCATGAAACGCGAGTACGACATGTCGTGCTCGCGGCACGCGGCGTTGATGCGCACGATCCACAGGCGACGGAACTCGCCCTTGCGCGCCCGGCGGTCGCGATAGGCGTACCGCAGCGAGTGCATCACCTGCTCGTTCGCCTTCTTGAAGTGACGACTCCTCGCGCCGGTGTAACCCTGCGCCTCTTCGAGGATCGCCCGCCGGTGCTTCTTGCCGGCCACCGAACGTTTCACGCGAGCCATTGCGCTACCTCCCGAGCAGACGCTTGACGTGGTTCTTGTCGCCGCCGACCACTTCGGCCTCACGGCCCAGCCGGCGAGTACGCCTCGTCGGCTTGTGCTCGAGCAGGTGGTCCCGGTACGCGTGGCGGCGCAGGATCTTGCCGGTCGCGGTGATCTTGAAGCGCTTCGCCGCGCCGCGGTGCGTCTTCATCTTGGGCATCTGTCAGGGTCCTCGTCTTGTGAGTGTCAGGCGTGTGCGGCCTGCGCGGGCGGGGCTGCCGCCGCCTGGACCGCATGGCCGGCCGGTTTCGCCTTGGGCTTGCGGATCGGATTGAGCACCATCGTCATGTTGCGGCCGTCTTGCTTGGGGGCGGACTCGACGGTTGCGATGTCGGCGACCCGCTCCGCGACCTTTTCGAGAATTCGCCGGCCGAGCTCGGGGTGCGCCATCTCGCGTCCCCGGAACATGATCGTCAGCTTGACCTTCGAACCCTCTTCCAAGAAGCGCTCGACGTGCTTCATCTTGGTGTCGTAGTCATGCGTGTCGATCTTCGGTCGGAACTTCATCTCCTTGATGACGACGTTCGACGCCTTGCGCCTCGATTCCTTACGCCGCTGGTCCTGCTCGTATTTGTACTTGCCGTAGTCCATGATCTTGCAGACCGGCGGATCGGCGTTGGCGGCGACCTCGACGAGGTCGAGCCCGGCCTCCCGTGCGATCCCGAGCGCCTCGGGCAGCGGCTTCACGCCGAGCTGCGAGCCGTCGGCACCGATCAAGCGGACCTGACGAGCGCGGATGCGATCGTTGATGCGGGCGTCGTCTGCGGCCAGTGCGGCATCACCTCTTCG
>DASQHW010000451.1:0-2711 GCA_035631895.1 Acidimicrobiia bacterium
TTGGGAGCGCTCGAGGGGCTCCGGCCGGGACGCGGGACCCGGTAGCTAGGGGTTCAACGCGCCCGTGATGACGTCCTTGGCGACGTCGTGGATCTTGCGACGCGTGTCCATCGCAGTCTTCTGCAGGAATCGCCACGAGCCCGCTTCGGTCATGCCGTGCTCGTCCATCAGACGGCCCTTCGCGCGATCGATCGTCTTGCGCGCCTCGAGCCGCTCGGCGAGATCGGCGTTCTCGTTCTCGAGCGCGACGATTTGTTCGAAGCGCCCGAGGGCCATCTCGATCGACGGGAGGAGATCGCTCTTCTGGAACGGCTTCACGAGGTACGCGAGCGCGCCGGCGTCACGTGCCTGCTCGACGAGGTCGTGTTGGGAGAACGCCGTGAGGATGAGCACCGCGGCGAGACGCTCGCCGGCGATGGTCCGTGCGGCGGTGAGGCCGTCCATGCCGGGCATCTTGATGTCGAGGATCGCGAGGTCCGGGTTGAGCTCGCGTACGAGCTCGATCGCCTGATCGCCGCGACCGGTCTCGCCGATCACGTCGTAACCCTCTTCCTCGAGGATCTCCTTGAGATCGAGTCGGATGATCGCCTCGTCCTCTGCGATCACGACCCTGACGGGTTTCGTCACCGGTTCCGAACCTTCTCTCGAGCTTGTCGGGTCGACTCCATGCTGCGCCGGTCTCCGGCCGTCAGGAGCGCAGGCGGGAGGTCGGGAGCTCGTTGGCCATGCGATCGAGCAACGCGTCCTGCTCGCGTTCGAGCTCGACGATCGATCGCCGCAACGCATCGCGCTGTGCCGACTGCGCGACGGCGTGTCGACGCACCTCGTGCGCCTCTGCCTCGGCGAGCGGTGTCTCCGACACCAGCGACCGAAGGTGCGCGTCCTCCGCTTCTGCGGTAAGGAACGCACACTGTTCCTCGGCCACCGCGAATTCGGCGCGCAATCGCTTGAGTCGATCGCTCACGTCGATGAGGCGCCGCTCGAGCAGGGACTTGGCCATCGTTACCGGGTCGACTCCATGCTCCGCTGCCTCCTCTTTGGGTCGACTCCGCGCTTCGCTCCCCTCCGGTCGCTGCGCTGTCGTCTCCCTCGGGTCGTTGCCCTGTCGTCTTGCGTGCTCACGGGACATGGAAGTGTATGGCGTCTCGGGCCGTGTGGCACCGTTATGTCGGTGATGCGCCATCCGATCTTCACGGCCGAGCACGACGAGCTGCGCGCGGCCGTCCGTCGATTCGTCGCCACGGAGGTGCGTCCACACGTCGAGGCATGGGAACGGGCCGGCTCCTTTCCCGACGCCCTGTTCCGTCGCTGCGGTGACCTCGGGTTCCTCGGCCTGCACTACCCGACGCGCTGGGGCGGCAGCGGTGGTGACCTCGCGGCCGGCATCGTGTTCATCGAGGAGCTCGCGCGTTGTGGGGCCGGCGCGATCCCGATGGCGATCGGCGTACAGACCGACATGGCAACGCCCGCGCTCGCCGAGTTCGGTACCGACGAACAGCGCGAGCACTGGCTTCGACCGGCCATCGAGGGTACGAAGATCGGAGCGATCGCGATCACGGAGCCCGACGCCGGTTCGGATGTGGCAGCCATTCGCACACGTGCGGTCCGCGAAGGGCTCGTCTGGCGCGTCAACGGCGTCAAGATGTTCATCACGAACGGCACGCGCGCAGATTTTCTCACGCTCGTCGCAAAGACCGACACCGGCGCAGGCCACGGGGGCGTGTCCCTCTTCGTCGTCGACACGTCTTTGCCGGGCGTGCGCGTCTCGCGCCGGTTGGAGAAGCTCGGGATGCACTCGTCCGATACCGCGGAGATCGCGCTCGAGGACGTACCCGTGCCGGCGGACGCATTGATCGGGTTGGAGCCCGGCCGCGGGTTCCCGCAGCTGATGTGGCAACTCCAGTACGAGCGGTTGTCCGGTGCCGCAGCATCGGTCGGTCACGCGGCGCAGACCCTGGACGACACGATCGCGTACGCGCAACAACGCCACACGTTCGGTCGCGCGATCGCACAGCATCAAGTGATCGCGCACAAGCTCGCCGATGCCGCGACCGAGCTCACAGCGGCACGCGCGCTGCTGTACGACACCGCGTGGGACGTCATGGCCGGCAACTACCCGGTCCTCGAGATCTCGATGTGCAAGAAGTACTGCGCCCAGGTGCAGAACCGCGTCGTCGACGTGTGCATGCAGATATGGGGTGGCGCCGGTTATCTCGAAGAGACCGGGATGGCTCGAGCATTCCGCGACGCGCGACTGCAACGGATCGGCGGCGGTACGGACGAGATCATGAACGAGGTGATCGCGAAGCGGCTCGGCCTCTATGGCGGGGCGACCGGGAGCGATGAGGCCTGATGCGTGAGCATCACTCCCGACGGAGGGACACCAGGTGAACGACGGCGTTGGTTCGCCGGTCGGTTTTCGTGACCGGGGCCTTTTGTCTAGAAGGCCCGATGTGTGCCGCGGACGGAGGAGCCCTCACCGCGGCGAGGCGGAAGCGACTCCCAAAAAAAACTTGTCGCGTGCTGTGTACGGGTGATTGACAAGTTTCCCGGCGGGGAAAGGAGAGACCGCCGGGGCGTAGGTCCCGGCCAAGCACGCCGCGTCGGTATCGCCGGCGTCATGGCTGAGTAGGGGGAAATCACTTTGCGACACAGAAGAGCAGGCCTTTGTCTCGTCGCGGCCATGCTGGCCGTGGCGTCGTTCACGATCG
>DASQHW010000452.1:0-7032 GCA_035631895.1 Acidimicrobiia bacterium
CGAAGTTCGGCTTGTTCGCAGCGGCGCGCAACGAGTCGGCGTAGATCTCTTGGCGGAACGGCGAGTAGTAGAGCGGCATCCAGCCGTCGGCAATCTCGGCTGCGAGCGCAACGTTCTTCGGACCCTCGGCACCGAGCAGGATCGGCAGGTCGCCGCGCAACGGGTGAGTGATCGAACGGAGCGGCTTCCCGAGCCCCCAGGAGCCCGGGCCGTCGTACGGCATGCGGTAGTGCTCGCCGCGGAAGTCGACGGGCTGCTCCCGACGGAGGATGCGCCGGACGATCTCGACGTATTCCCGCGTGCGGGCGAGCGGCTTGGCGAACGGCTGCCCATACCACCCCTCGACGACCTGCGGACCCGAGACACCGAGGCCGAGGGTGAAACGGCCCCCCGACAAGTGGTCGAGCGTGAGCGCGTGCATCGCACAGGACGCCGGAGTGCGGGCCGAGATCTGCACGATTCCCGTGCACAGGCGGATCCGCTCGGTGTGGGCCCCGATCCAGGCGGCCGGCGTGAACGCATCGGAGCCCCACGCCTCTGCGGTCCACACCGAGTCGTACCCGAGGCGTTCGGCCTCCTGCGCGAGCGGGACGTGAAACGGGTTCGGTCCGGCCCCCCAGTACCCAAGTTGCAGCCCTAACCTCATGCTTGCCTCGCTACGCCATCCTTGGCTCCGCTGCGTCCGCGCGGAGCTTCATGACGGCGTGTCTAGCGCAGCTATTCGGTCCTCAGCACTTCCGCGGCGCGGAGGCGGGCGGCGCGGCGCGCGGGCCACGCTGCCAGCGCGTTGGCAATGAGGAGTGCAGCAGGGACGGCGAGCACGAGCGCGGCCGCAGCAAGCGGCGGGACGTATACGACGGGGGTGGACGTGGCGACGTTGTGCCAGATCGCGCGGCCTGCAAGCAGTCCCAACGGAAGGCCGAACACGAGACCGACCAGTGCGAGGGTCGTCGCCTGCGCGACGACCGTCAAACGGGCCTGACGCCGGGTGAAGCCGATCGAGCGCATCACCGCGATGTCGCGCCGCCGGCGCCGCACCGCCGACGCGAGCGCGTGACCGACGGCGGCAATCGCGAGCAGGGCCAAGAACACCCCCAAGGCGAGCGGCACTTGCCGCACTCCCTTCAGGTTGTCGGAATTCGCCGGGGGTGTGACGAGGTCGAGCGACGCGGGAGCGTTCGTGCCGAGCCTGCCGGCTTCGGCCTTTGCATCCACGCGGCGACCGAACTCGACGTCATAGCGCAGGTACTTGTATCCACTCTTCGGGATGACGGCACGCTGGCCTTCGAGCGTCATCCACGCGCCCTGGTCGTAGGTGGTATGGGAGTCCACCGGCGTGAAGCCGACACCGACGAGCCGGTACGGCGCTCCGGTATCGCCGACCCGCACCGTGTCGCCGGTGTGGACGTGCAGCGCCGACGCTTCCGAAGGCGCGAGCGTGATCTCGCCGGCAGCGCGCGGAGCACGTCCCGACAACGTGACGACGCGAGTGCTGCCCTTCAGCGCATGCAACGCAAAGACTGTGACGGCGCGACCGTTCACGGACACGACGGCAATCGGGTCCTCGTTCACGGTCTGTACGCCTTGATCACTCACGAGTGACTGCACGAACGCCGGGTCGACCTTCGCGTCCGGATCGAACGACGCCACCGCTTGGAACTGCTGGCCGAAGAGGTGGATGTCGTTGGTGGCGTGGTCCAGGCCGGCTCGGAACGTGAGTGTTCCGACGACGCCGAGCACGCCGACGATCGCTCCGATGAGGGCGGGCAGCACCGGTACGGCCGAACGTCCGCGCCCCCGCTCGAGCGCGAGCTGCGCACCCATGGACAGCGGCAGCGGCGAGCCGGCCTCCCTGATCGCCCGCGCCATTCGTGACTGACGCGGAACCCGGTCACGTTCACCGCGCCGCACGTCCCACCACGCGCTGACGAGCACGCCGAGGACGACGACGACGAGCACAGCGAGGAAGCCGAGGCCGAGGATCGCCCAGTTCGCTTCCAACCCCGGTGAGGGCTCGGCACGCCGCGCGGTCGCGATCGGGAAGATGCCGGACGCCGCGACCGCGAGCACGACACCGAAGATGCCGCCGAACGCGCCTGCGATCACCGGTGGGATTGCGAGCCCGAGGGCGCGCTGACGCGTCGTGAGACCCATCGCGCCGAGCACGGGCCCGTCGGCAGCCGACGACGCGACCAGCCGGATCACCGCCTGTCCCACCAGGACGAGTGCAGCGACGGCCGCAGCGAACGCAAAGGCCAACAGTGCCGTGCGCTCGAGATTTGTTGCCTTCCTCCCCGTCGCCAGCACGTCCTTGGCACGGGTGACCTCGACCGGCCGGCCGGCGATCCTGTCGATGTCCTTGCCGAACTGCGAGAACTCCGCGTCGCCGCCACGGAACCGCACGACCGCGTTGATCGAATTCGCGAAGCTCGGGATGTTCGCCTTGTACGTCTGGTAGAAGCGCCACGAGGGAAGGATCCCGGCGCCCCCGTCACCGCTGAAGAACGGCGACTTCAGGATGCCGACGACGGTCGCGTCGACGTGCGGACCGTCAGCGGGCGGCGTCACCGACATTCGCATGTACTCCGCGAGCTTGTCGGCTCGCCACCCGCCGATCGACAGGTGCGTCCCGACGTGAATGCCGATCTTCCTCGCACCGGGCGACGCCATCACCTCGTCGATCCGGTCCGGGTCGGATCGCCGGCCCTCCACGATGACACCTCGTTCGACGGTCGTCGCGAGCTCCCGGCTCGCCGGGGGCAGGAAACCGAGGCCCGGCGGAAAGCCGCGCACGTCGTACTGCGCGACTGCGAACTCCCCGACGGTTTCGACGTACGGCAGCTGCCGCACCTTGTTCCAATCCATGCCCGGCACGTTGGGGAGCGCCCACGCATCGGCCGTCAGACTGTGCTGCGCGAGCCGGTTGACAGCGGTGCCGTTTCGCCGAGCGCCTGCGATCGCGGCGAGCACGACGCCCGACGACAGCGCGACGAGCAGGGCCAGGACGGCCAGCGCCCGGACACGGCGGCGGAGGTCGATCCGGACCCACATCGACACCGCGCGCACCGCTCGACGATCGCCGATCCGCAGCAGCGGGGCAAGGGAGGCGCTACCCGGTCGAGCTTCGTGCTGCCACCCCCCGCTCTCCTGCCAGACTCACCGCATGGCGCAGCGATTCGAGGGTGTGATCGGTGACGACTGGCGGGTCTCGACGCCATGGTGGCCGCCCGACCCCGAACCGCAGGCGGGTGCGCCGAACGTGCTGCTGCTCGTGCTCGACGACGTCGGCTTCGCGCAGCTCGGCTGCTACGGCTCCGACATCGCGACGCCGGCACTCGACGGCCTCGCGCGAGAGGGGCTCCGTCTCACGAACTTCCACACGACCGCGCTGTGCTCGCCGACGCGTGCGTGTCTCATGACCGGGCGCAATCACCACCGCAACGGCATGGGTCGCGTGGCGGACCTCGCGGTCGGCTTCCCCGGATACTGGGGCCGAATTCCGCGCGAGAACGGCTTCCTTCCGGAGATCCTGCGCGGCGAGGGATACGCGACCTACGCAGTGGGCAAGTGGCACCTCACCCCGGAGGACGAGACGCACATGGCCGCATCGCGCGCGACCTGGCCACTCGCGCGCGGCTTCGACCGGTGGTACGGCTTCCACGGCGGCGAGACGCACCAATTCGTGCCCGCGCTGTACCACGACAACCACTCGGTCGCCCCGCCGCGGAGCATCGACCAGCAGTACCACCTCAGCGCGGACCTCGCGGATCGCACGATCGAGTACCTCGGCGACCTGCGGGCGGTCGATGCAGAGCGGCCCTTCTTCTGCTATCTCGCCACCGGCGCGTGCCATTCACCGCACCACGCGCCCGCCGACTGGATCGCGCGCTATCACGGCCAGTTCGACGCCGGCTGGGACGCGTGGCGCGATGCGACCTTCGAGCGTCAGCTCGCGACTGGCCTGTTGCCCGCGGGCACCGGTCTCTCACCGAGGCCGCACTGGGTGCCGGCATGGGACGACCTGCCGCCCGGCGAACGCGCAGTCGCGGCCCGGTTCATGGAGTGCTTCGCCGGCTTCCTGTCGTACACCGATGCGCAGATCGCGCGGGTGCTCGACTTCCTCGCGGCGACGGGCGATCTCGAGCGCACGTTGGTGATCGCGGTCTCCGACAACGGCGCAAGTGCAGAAGGCGGTGCGCGTGGCTCGATCAACGACGCGCGCATGTGGAACGGCGCGCCGGCCGGCCCTCGCGAGCTCGCCGCCCGTATCGGCGAGCTCGGCGGCCCGTCGGCCCACAACAACTATCCGTGGGGCTGGACGATGGCCGGCAACACGCCGTTCAAGCGGTGGAAGCGCGAGGTGCACGAAGGCGGCGTCGCCGACCCGTGCATCGTGTGGTGGCCGGGCCACATACGCGACGCGGGAGGTCTGCGCCGGCAGTTCGCGCACGCGATCGACGTCATGCCGACCGTGCTCGAGCTCCTCGGCGTCGACTCGCCGGAGGAGATCGACGGTGTCGCGCAGTCGCCCGTCGACGGTACGAGCTTCGCGTACCTCCTCGCGGATGCCGACGCGCCCGAGCGGCACGACCGCCAGTACTTCGAGATGCTCGGATCGCGAGGCATCTACGAGCGCGGCTGGAAGGCGGTGACGTTCCACCCCCTCGGCGCGATGTACGACGACGGCCTGGACCCGGATGCCCCGTTCACCGACGACGTGTGGGAGCTGTATCACGTCGCCGACGATCTCTCGGAGACACACGATCTTGCGGGGCAGGAGCCGGAGCGCCTGCAGCGATTGATCGAGCTGTGGTGGACCGAGGCGCGGCGCAACGATGTCCTCCCGCTCGACAACCGCCCGCTCGCCGCGATCATGAACCCGCGTCCCAGCGCGCGGGCGGCTCGCGATTCGTATGTGTACTACCCGCACGGATCGCCGGTTCCGGAGACCGTCGCGGTGAACGTGCGGAACCGCTCGCACACGATCACCGCGGAGATCGAGGTCGGCGAGGATGTGGCGCCGAACGGCGTCCTGCTCGCGCTCGGCTCGGCGCTCGGTGGCTTCGCGTTCTACATGCTCGACGGCCGGATGCGCTACGTGCACAACCTGTACGGCAAGCATCGCAGCGTCGTCGATTCGGAGACCGTCGTCCCTCCGGGTCCGCACCGGTGCACCCTTCAATTCACCAAGACCGCCGACTTCGCCGGGCGGGCCGATCTCCTGCTCGACGGCGTCGTCGTCGGCACCGGCGAGATCCCGCATTTCACACCCGTACGATTCTCCATCACCGGCGCGGGCCTGACGTGCGGCTACGAGCGCGGGCCGGCGATCGGCGACGATTACACGGCGCCGTTCACTGCCAATGTCGACATCGCGCGCGTCGTGGTGGACGTCTCCGGCACGCCGTACCGCGACCCGGAGGCGGAGTTCGAGGCGATCATGTCGGAGCAATGATGCAGAGACTCGCGCACCTCTTCGCCGCGGCGGCCGTCGTGGTTGGCCCGCTGTGGCCGGCCGCGGCGGCGCACGCCACGACACCCGAAGACGTCGAGCACATCAAGCAATTCGACGTCACGATGACGGTGGCGCCCGACGGGCTGCTGACCGTCCACGAGTCGATCGCGTACGACTTCGGAAGCCAGGCGCGGCACGGCATCTTCCGAGCCCTCGTCGTGCGAGAGACCTACGGGAACGACGGCCGGTACGACCGCGTGTACCGGTTGAAGGTCAACGGAGTGACGGCCGACGGCGAGCGGGCACAAACCAGCGAGTCAACGAAGGGTCACTACCTCAACGTGCGGATCGGTGACCCCAACAGAACGATCACGGGCACGCACACCTACGCGATCGACTACACGGTGCGGGGCGCGCTCACGACCTTCCCGAACCACGACGAGCTGTACTGGGATGCGATCGGGCTGCAATGGGGCGTACCGATCGACAGGTCGTCGGTCGCCGTGCACGTGCCCGCGGCCATCACGCGCATCGGCTGCTTCTCGGGGGCCCAGGGCTCGAGGCTCGGCTGCGCCGCCGCCGGAGGCCGCGGCACTGTCGCCACATTCGCGCAGGGCGATCTCGGTCCGGGTGAGGGCGTGACCATCGTCGTCGGCTTCCCGAAGGGCACGATCCAGCCTCCGCCGTCGCCGATCCTCGAGAAGCGCTGGAACCTCGACGACGCCTTCGCGCGGCGCGCGGACACGGTCGCGCCCGCGCTCGCGCTGGGCGGCCTCGGCGTCGGCGCCGTGTTGCTCCTGGCCTGGCGCAGGGGGCGAGATCGCCGGTACCGCGGCTCCCCGGTCGACCAGGCGATGGGCAACGTGACCGGTGAAGAAGAGGTCGTGCCGCCCTTCGCCGAAGACGCGGGCCCCGTCGAGTTCGTGCCCCCCGACGGGATCCGGCCGGGCGAGGTCGGCGTGCTCGTCGACGAGAACGCGAACGTGCTCGACGTCACGGCGACCATCGTCGACCTCGCCGTGCGCGGTTACCTCCGCATCACCGAGCTGCCGCCGGAGGGATTCCTACGCCGCCGCCACGATTACGAGCTCACACGTATCGACGGGCCGCCGCCGGAACACCGCGAGCTCCTGCCGTACGAGCGCAAGGTGCTCGTCGCGCTGTTCAAGACCGGTCCGCAGGTGAAGCTCTCGGAGCTCAAGTACAAATTCCGCACTGACCTCACCCAGATTCGCGACGCGATGTACGACGACGCCGTCACGCAGAAGTGGTACCGCGCCCGACCCGACCGCACACGCGCGATCTGGCACGGCATCGGCATCGCGGGAGTGGTCGCCGGCGTGGCACTCACCTTCCTCGTCGCGCGCACGACCAGCTACGGACTCGTGCCGCTCGGGGTCGTGCTGACCGGATTGGTGCTCCTCGTCTTCGCCAACCGCATGCCCGCGCGCACGGGCAAGGGCACTGCCGCGTTGTCACGCGTGCGCGGGTTCCGCCGCTTGTTCGACGAGGGAGACGAGGACTTGCGCTCGCGTTTCGCCGAACAGCACAACATCTTCTCGGAGTACTTGCCCTAC
>DASQHW010000453.1:0-2433 GCA_035631895.1 Acidimicrobiia bacterium
CGGCGCGATCGGGATGTGTTCCAGAATGCCAGACCGCGACGCCATCGCGGTGCGCGCGTCAGGTGGTCCTAGCGGGCGTCGCGGTGCGGCGTCAGCCATCGCGCGAGGTTGCGTACGTAGTCCTTGTAGATCTCCAACCGCGACGGGTCTCGCTTGATCTCGGTGCCCGGCGTATCAGTCACGAACGACGGCGCGCCCCAGTCGATGTCCCAGTTGTAATCGGCGAACTGGTGGAACGTGGACGTGGCAACAGCCCGGCCGCGCGTTCGGCCATCAGCGGTGCATTCCCCGTCGATGACAACTGCGAGGTTGAAGAGCCGTCCGGTCACGGCGCTGCGCCCTTGCGCGAGCGAGCGCGCGAAGCCGAACTCGGGCGGCACCGATACCGCACCTTCGTGCGGATGCGCCGGGAACCATGCAATGCGCCCGCTGCGCGTCCTCCGTGTGCGTAACAGGTCGTGCGCGGGACCGTCGACAATCACCGGTTGGTAGTCGCCGTTCGCACCGGAGTGGTAGTTCGGCGGCGCGATGTCCGGGTTGTCCCGGTCGTCGGGGACCACATCCGGTTCGGGGTTCACGCCGTTGAAGTGGTTGATCCTCCCGAGTGTGTCGAGTGCGCACAGGCACGCTCCGAGGTTCTCGTGGTCGCGCGCGGTGAGGACTCCGCCGCCGGCGTCGCGGAACCGCAGAATTGCTTCGGCGTCGCCGGCACTGAGCCCGCCGCCGTTGTCGACGGCCATGAGCCACAACTCGTCGTACTCGAGTGCGTCGAGGCTTCCGAGCAGCGCGTCGTCGTCACGGCCGTCGCGGTCTCGCGGTGTGACGTCGTGGCCTGCAGCTCGCAGTTCGTTGGCCAGCAGCGAGAAGCGGCCCGCGTTCCAGTCGTCCTGGGCGTACGGGATCGTCGTCTGGAGCAGAATCTTGGCCACAGCGCCAATGATCCCGTTCCGTGGACGACGCTCGCATCCCGCAATCGCGTAGGAGGCGGGGTGTGCAGGCGGATGACGGCGAGGACGGGCACAAGCTAAAGAACGAGTCCGCTGTTGTGCCGGGCCGCTCGGGCCGCTAGGAATGCGGCGAACAGACGCGTTCGGGGGGGCCGGTCATGTATCGCGCCGAGGGCATCGCATCACTCCGGCGAGGTGGCGCGGGCGGTCTGCTGATCCACTTCGGCATGCTGCTCGCGACGCTCGCGTTCGCGTCATGGTGGACTTCGCACACCATTCTCGACACGGCGAGGACACGCCGCACGACCGACGCGGTGCTCGAGAACACCAAGGTTCGCCATTTCGTGGCGGACAAGGTCGCCTCCGTGGTCGCTCCGTCTGTCGGTGTGCCCGCGCTGAACGCCGCGGCCGGTACGAGTCGTGCGACTACGGCGGCGTCGAGTCAAGCGGTCCTTGCCGGTCGCCTCGGCGCGGTGCTCGATCGACGCGACATTCGAACGAAGCTGGAACAGTTCATCGTCGACGCGCACCAGCGGCTCATCGGCGAAAGTACGAAGCCGGCTGTGCTCGATCGAGCGACCGTGCGAACGCTCGTGGACGCCGCGTTGCCGCACGTGACTGCCAAGGACCTCGCGAAGGTACACGCGGTGACGTTCGACGTGCCCCAAATGGGTGCGCTGGTGACTGCGCGTCACGCGTTGAAGGACCGCTTCTTGTTGTACCTGCTCGGTGCGCTCGCATTGGTCGCCTTGGCCATCGCCACGAGCCGGGATCGACGCGCAACCGTGAAGGTCATCGGCTCGTGGTTGGTCGGGATCAGCGTGGCGCATCTGATCGTCTTGTGGGTCCTTCCCGTCGTCATCGTGCCGCATGTGAGCAACAGTCCGTGGGCCGGCCTCATCGCCGCCGTGGCGCGGGCGCTCAACGCCGGGATCGTGGTCGGGCTCGTAGTGCTCGCGGCGACCGGCGTGGCGTTTCTCCTCGCGGACCGTTTCATCGCTCCCGCACGCGCCACCGCACAGTTGACACCAGGGGTGATGCCGGAGTCCTGAGGAGCATTCGGCAACGGACCTGCGACACGGGTCGGCCCGAGCCTGGAGCCCATCGCCGGACGTTTCACGACGCACGCGCAACTACGGGTTCGCGTGTTGATCTCTGCGTCGTGCAGGCGCACCCTACGGTGGCACGGTGGCATCCCTGGAGCACCCGACCCGAAGGAGCGGCGAGATGCACGTATCACCGAAGCGAACAGCTGTGGGCGTGACATTCGTCATTGCGAGCTTGGGGCTGGTGGCGTGCGGAAGCTCGTCGAAGAGCACGAAGAACTCGACCTCTACGACGAGCGCCGGGGGAGCGGCCGTTTCCATCTCGGCCGCCGATTTCACGAGCGACTTCTCCGGCATGGCGAAGCTCAAGGGCCTTGCCGCTCAGGGGAGGGGGAAAGTCGCGGTGTTGTTACCGGACACGCAGTCGTCGGCGCGCTATG
>DASQHW010000454.1:0-10173 GCA_035631895.1 Acidimicrobiia bacterium
CACCCGACGACCCACCCGGGGTCCGCTCGGGGTTCCACGGGTTGCGGGTCGTGCCGTGCAGGAATGACCGCGTCCAGTTCACCGATCCGAACTCGGGCGACGTCGTGAGGCCGACGAAGACCGCGCCTGCTGCCCGCAGGCGCGCGGTCTCCGTGCAATCGCGCTCGGCGATGTCGTGCTCGAACACCTTCGACGCATGTGTGTTCGGCCAGCCCTGCACCTGCGCGAGCTCCTTGACGCCCATCGGCACGCCGGCCCACGCGCCCGGGTCGTCTCCCCTCGCGATCGAAGCATCGATCCCCGCCGCCCGCGCCCGCGCGGACGCCACATCCAAATAGCAGAACGCGTTCAGCTCGGGATTGAGCTTGTCGACTCGTTCGAGGAAGACGTCGAGCAGCTCCGCGGACTTCACCTCACCGCGACGAACGTCGTCGGCGAGCTCCCACGCGTCGCGTTGCCACAACTCGGTCACGATTCCCCCTTCTGTCTCGCGAGCTTCACCAGCTCGGCGTACGCATCGTCGACACCACCTGCCAGCACCTCGAGATCGGCGAAGGCGTCCCGGTCCGCCCAGAGCCCGAAGTACATCGTGCCGTCGTAGGAGAGAATGCCGACGACGACCGTCAGATTCCGCGTGAGAGGCACGATCGGAAACGCCTCGAGGAGCCGCGCCCCCATCATGTACAGCGGGAACTGCGGGCCCGGCACGTTCGTCACGATCAGATTGAAGAAGGGCTGCCGGTGGACGACCCGGGCGGCCAGGCTCATCAGCGTCGGCGCGACGTAGTCGCTCACGCTCGCGATCATCTCGGCCCCGAGCGCCTGTTTGCGCTCCTTCAAATCGCGTGTCTGCGCGGAGATCGACTGCAGGCGCTCGACCGTGCCCCGCCCGTCGACCGGGAGGTTGAGGAACATCGCAGACACCTTGTTGCCCAACGCGCCGCGCTGGTCGTCGGCGCGCACCGACACGGGGCAGAGCACGCGCAGCTGCACGTCGTCGGTCGCGTCGCCGCGATGTTGGAACAACCGCCGGAGCCCGCCCGCGACACCCGCCAGCACGACGTCGTTGACGGTACCGCCCAACGCGGCGCGGATCTCCTTGACCTCCGCTAGCGGAACGCGCACGACGGACAGGCGGCGATGCCGCGCGGTGCGTTCGTTCAGGGACGTACGGGGCGCAATCGCGTCTCGTGTCATCAGCGTGCCCATCGAGCGAACCCCGTCGCCGATCATCCCGACCGCGCGACGGGGGCCCCGGAGGAGCGAGCGCACGGATCGCAGCATCTCGGCCGGCTCGGTGAGCCGTTCTCGGAGCGTGTCGAGGAGGAGTTGTGACGAGGAGGGCGCCGGCTCGGGCTCCCACTCGGGCACGACCGGCTCGCTGTATTCGGGCGAGGCATCGAGCAGCAAGGTCGCGACGTCCACGCCCGAGACGCCGTCGATCAACGAGTGGTGCGTCTTCTGGATGATCGCGATCTGGCCGTCTTCCAGACCCTCGACGAACCACAGCTCCCACAGCGGCCGCTCGCGGTCGAGCAGGTGCTCCTGCACGCGCGTGGTGAGCGCCACGAGCTGCTCCCACGACCCCGGCTTCGGCAGCGCGGTGAGGCGGACGTGATACGCGATGTCGAAACGGTCGTCGTCGACCCAGATCGGACGACCCTGGTCGTACGGCACCGGCATGAGCCTCCGGCGAAACCGCGGCATCAGCGGCAGACGCGACAGCACGAGGTCGCGGACGTCACCGATGCGGAAATGGCCGCCGGCATCGAAGAACGGCTCCCCCTCGAGAATGCTCATGGCGCCGACGTGCATCGGCGTCTCGAGCGTCTCCATGTGGAGGAAGCTGGCGTCGAGTGCCGACAAGCGGTCGTAGTGGGGCATCGGTGAGATCGTAGGGTCGGCGGCTCGCTACGGTCTACGGCCTGATGAGCCGTACTTCTACGACGGTGTGGACGATCTCGCGCGATCTCGTGCTCGCGCTCGACGAACAGCTCGGTTCGCCGGTCGACAGCTACGTCAACGGGTCACAGACGTGGCTCGTCGGGGACGAGGACAGCGGCGAGCTCGTCCTGGAGTTCCGGCTGCATCCGGTCGCGGGCTACCGAACCCCGAAGGGCAGCTCGCATTACGACGTGTGGGAGACCGTGGTGGCGCAGCTCTCACAGGGCGTCGACCCACACGCACTTCGGATCGGCGACGAGGTACGTCCGCTGACGAGCATGTGGGACGGGCTCGAAGCCTTCGCGGCGTACGGCGACGAGGTGGAGCCTGCGCAGCTGGCCACGCTCGCCACCGCAGCGCTTCATCACGCCCCCGAGCACGCAGGCCTCGTCGACCACGCAGCGATCGGCGACGCATGGGAGCGCGCCGGCGGCAAGGTCTCGATCATCGCCTTGGTGCTCGACCAGCTCGGGTCGTAGGAAGCCTGCGCCTATCCGGACTCGCGCCAAGGTGGCGCGCGCGGGGGGTCGTACCACGTGTCGACCGGCTCACCGTCGATCGCCTTGAAGGCAAGGTCGAGCCAGCGGTGCGCGCCCGCCAACGGCTGCGGCAGCGCGTCGCGCGCATAGAACCCGACCGCGCTCGTCTCCAACGGGTGGCCCTTGAGCTCACCACCGAGCATGCGGCAGTGGAACACCAGCGAGTACATCGGCAGCCGCGCGAAGCCGAGGCGCAACCCGTCGAGGACCGCGATCAGCGAGACGGGCTCGCACTCGATCCCGGTCTCCTCCAGTACCTCTTTCATGGCGATCTCCGACGGCGAGTAGCCGACGTCAGCCCAACCGACCGGATACAGCCACCATCCCGAGTCGGCCCGCTGGGTCAACAGGATCTCGCCCTTGTCGTTCCCGACGACCGCGGCGACCGCGACCTTCGGGGTCACATAGCCGGCCACACCCTGGCCGACAGTGCTCAGCCATTCCTCGAGCAACACGTCCGCTTCTGCCTCTTCGAAGGCGGCTGCGCGTATGTCAGCGGCGACCTTGAGCACCTCCTCGAAGCGCTCGCGTTCGTACAAGCTCTCGGTGAAACCGAGACCGGTGCGCGCGATGCCCGACAGTGACTCCGCCCAGCGCAACAAGTCGGCTGCCGCCGGGGCATCATCCTTGTCGACGCTGTCCATGAGGGCGCACCCTACCCAGAGATCCACGACTCGAGCGCGGCGCGCACAGGTTCGGTCATGTCGTCTTGGAGCTTCCGCCCGTCGGCGCCTCGGACATAGAAGACGTCCACGACCCGCTTGCCAAGCGTCGCGACCTTCGCGACGCGGACGTCGATCGTGAGATCGGACAGGGCCGAGGCCAGCCGGTACAACAACCCGACGTCGTCATGCGCATGCACCTCGACGACCGTGTCGGTGTCGGACACGTCGTTGTCGACGACGACGTCGACCGGTCCGGGCTCGGTCCCGGCCAACGCGTATGCCTGCCGTCGCTCGTTGACGCGGCTCCCGAGGTCGAGATCGCCGGCGAGCGCACTTCCGATCAAGTCCGCGACGCGTGCACCGTCGTCCTCGACGCGCCCGAATGGATCCGCGGCGCGGAACACGTCGAGGGCGATGCCGTCGGTCGTGCCGAGGAGATTCGCATCGAGCACGTCCAGGCCGCACACGGTCAGGGCGCCCGCGAGCGTCGCGAGCAGGCCGGGACGGTCGCGGGCGACGACCGTGACGGTGACGTGTCCGTCCTCGCGCACACACCGTACGGTCGGCGCGTGCTCGAGCAGCTCTTCGTGGACGCGCATCTGGTCCGGATCGAACGCCAGGACATAGGTCTCCGGAAAACGCGCCAGCAGCGCGTGCGCACGCGCTTCACCGAGACGCTCGGCGAGGGCTTGGCGCCGGTCGGCGGCGAGCGCCCGGACAGACGCCCGCTCGATCGCGGCCGCGGCCTTGACGAACAGGTCGCGGACGAGGCTTGCCTTGGCGGGGCTCCACGCGGCGGGCCCGGTCGCACGTGAGTCGCCGATCGTCAAGAGATACAGCAGGCGGAGACGCTCGGGGTCGCTCGCGCACGCGGCCGCGACGTTGTCGGCAACCGCCGCGTCGGAGAGATCGCGACGAGTCGCAATTTCCGCCATCATCAAATGGTTCCGCACGAGCCACACGAGTATCTCGCGACCTTCGCTGTCGAGCGCGATACGTCGTGCGAATCGCTCCGCGGTCTCGGCTCCCAGTTCGGAGTGGTCGCCGGGTCTTCCCTTCGCGATGTCGTGCAACAAGGCACCGAGCAGAAGGATCTCCGGCCGCCGGCATGCACGGGCCACGACGCCGTCGATGTCTCCGGGTGCCTGGTCACGTCGATCGCCGGCGTCGAGCAGCACGGCACATTCCGCCACGGCCTCGAGAAGGTGCCGGTCGACGGTGAAGCGGTGATAGGCGTTCCGCTGGGGCAGCGATCGCACGTGTTCCCATTCCGGCAGGACACGCACGAGCACAGCTTCATGGTCGAGCGCCTCGAACACGGGCACGGCATTCGCTCCGGCGCGCAACAAACGCAGGAACGCCGCGCGTTCCCAGACGTCCCATGTCGGATCGGCGGTCGCACGCAGCCGCGTCAGCGAGGCGCGTTCGAACGGTGCGTCGTGCTCGGCCGCGGCAGCCGCGGCCTCGAGCGTTCGGAGGGCGGGTACCGACCCGTCGGGGTCGGCGTCGACGTGGACACGACCCTCGCGGAGCGTCACCTGCTCGGCGAGCGGACGGTCACCTCGCGCGCCACGCCCGCTCGGCCCTCTCAAACCGTCGCGCACCCGGCTCCAGACGTCGCCGGTGGTCCATGCGATATCGCGTGCCGCCGACGACAACTCTCGTACGAGCCCATCCGCGTCCGCATAGCCGAGCGCGGTCGCGACGGCGTCCTGCTCCTGCAGCGCGAGGCGATCCGAACGTGACGTGGTGACGCGCTGCAGCGCGACGCGCAGGTCCAGCAGCATTGAGCGACCGGCCTCCACACGCTCGAGGTCCGCGGCCGCGAGGTAGCCACGGGCGATCAGCGCGTCGGTACCGCCCGGACGCCCGAACGCCCAACCCGCCCATCCGAGCGACTGGACGTCGCGAAGCCCGCCCGCGCCGTCCTTCAGATCGGGCTCGAGCATCTCCGCGACAGGTCCGGGACGCAGCCGTCGCACCTCGGCGGCATCTGCCAGCGCGCGCAACAGCCGTTCGTGCCGGCGATCCGCGAGGTCGCGCACCTTCTGCACGAGGTCGGCCGTCAGGGAGTCGTCACCTGCGATGTGACGCACCTCGAGCAGCGCGGTGAGCGCGTCGAGATCGTCGTCGGCCAGTGCCACCGAATCCTTCACCGTCCGGGCGCCGTGCCCGGTGACGAAGCCCGCGTCCCAGAGCGGGTACCACAGCTGCTCGGTCATCTCCCGGACGGTGCCTGCGGCGCGGCGACCGCGCAGGCCGTGCAGGAGCAGCACGTCGATGTCCGATCCCGGGCAGAGCTCCCGCCGGCCGTACGACCCCAGCGCGACGAGGGCGACCGAGTCATGCTGTTCGAGCGTGCCGAATGCCTCTTTCAAGGCGCCGTCGACGGCATCCGCGAGCGCATGCCCGAACGAGGACCCGCGCAACGCCGTATCGCCGACCAGCGCAGCACGCGCGACGCGCAATCGACCCGAGATCACATCATCATGCGAGTCAGAGCGCGTCGGAACCTGCCTCTCCGGTACGAATGCGGAAGACGTTCTCCACCGATTCGATCCAGACCTTGCCGTCACCGATCTTGCCCGTCCGCGCCGATTCCAGGATGCGCTCGACCACGTCGGTGGCTTGCGCGTCCTCGACCAGGATCTCGAGCTTCACCTTCGGCACGAAGTCAATCGTGTACTCCGCGCCGCGGTACACCTCGGTATGGCCCCGCTGGCGCCCGAACCCCTGCACCTCGGTGATCGTGATGCCGTGTATGCCGAACTCTTCCAGTGCCGTCTTCACGTCATCGAGCTTGAACGGCTTGATCACCGCTACAACGAGCTTCATCGACTGCTCCTGTTCCCCGCGATGCGGGTCCTTCGTTCTGACGGTTCGCGCCTACCGCTCGGCGAACGCGTATCCGCTTTCGGAATGCTCACCCAAATCCAGACCCGTGTCCTCTTCTTCCTCGTCGACCCGAACGCCTCCCGGAAGCACCTTGTGCAGCACGAACACGATCCCGAACGTGATCAGACCGGACCACACGAGTGTGGCGACGACCGCGGTGAGCTGATAACCGAGCAGGGTCGCCCCGCCGCCGAGGAACAGACCGTCTGCACCGAACTTGTTGACGGCCTTGTCCGCGAACAACCCGAGCAACAACGACCCGACGATACCGCCGACGAGGTGCACGCCGACCACGTCGAGCGCGTCGTCGTAGCCGAACCTGAACTTCAGTTGGATCGCCGCATAGCAGACGGTACCGGCGATGAGGCCGATCGCGATCGGCGACATGCCGCCGACAAAGCCTGCGCAGGGTGTGATCGCGACGAGGCCGGCGACTGCACCCGACGCGCCGCCGAGGGTCGTCGCGTGGCCGGTGTGCCACCGCTCGACGAGCAGCCAGCCGATCATCGCGGCGGCCGCGGCCATGTGTGTGTTCACCAGGGCCTGGGCCGCGAGCCCGTTCGCGCCCAGGGCAGAGCCGGCATTGAACCCGAACCACCCGAACCAGAGGATGCCGGTGCCGATCAGCGTCAACGGGAGCGAGTGCGGGGGCATCGGCGTGTGGGGCCAGCCACGGCGGCGGCCGATCACCACCACGATGGCCAGCGCCGCGATGCCGGCGTTGATGTGCACGACGGTGCCACCGGCGAAGTCGAGCGCGCCGAGGTGGAAGAGCCAGCCCGACGGCGCGAAGACCCAGTGCGCGACCGGCGCGTACACGAGAACGAGCCACAGGCCGAGGAACCATACCCACGCGCCGAAGCGCATGCGATCGGCGATCGCGCCGGTGATCAATGCCGGCGTGATGACCGCGAACATCAGCTGGTAGGCCATGTACAACGACGGCGGGATCGTCAGCGACTCCGCGAGCAGCGGCGGCCCGGTGTGGAAATGGCCGAGCCAGGCGAAGTCGAAGTTCCCGATCCACCTGCCCGTGCCGCCGAAGGCGAGCGAGTACACGGCCACCGCCCAGAGCACGCTCACCAACCCGAGGCAGAAGAAGTTCTGCATGAGCATCGTGAGCACGTTCTTGGCGCGCACCATGCCGCCGTAGAACAGTGCCAGGCCCGGTGTCATGAACATGACGAGTGCAGCCGAAGCGAGCACCCACGCGGTGTCTCCCGAGCTGATCTCCGCCGCGACGATGCGCAATTTGGTTCCCCCTGGTCGGTGCCGGGGCGGAAGTCTGACAGGAAGCTGATCGTGGACCGCGAATTCAGGTGGACACCCGGCACGTCACCCGTCGCCCGTCAGGGTTGCGTCCGCTCCCGGATGACCCGCGCCTTGCCGATCCCCCACGCCAGCAGCGCACCGCCGAGCTCGTCGTCGCCGAGCTCGGTGATGGATCTCGGGACGAGCCCGTACACGTCATCGGGGAAGCTGCGCACGTCGTACCGATCGCGCTCGACCTCGGGGATCCCGGTCCGCGCGACCACCTCGGTGGCTTCGCGGCGCAGGGACCGGACGATCTCGAGTGGGGTCGCGCGCTGGGCCATTGGGTCGAGCGCGAACAACGCGCGGAGCTCGCCGGCGACCCGAGCCGCGGCACGGCGGCCGGCGACACGCGCCTCGACGATCGTGGCCGTCCGGGTCGCCGGGTCGAGCCGCCCCCAAGCGTCGACGATCCCGGTGACGGCGCCCACGACCCACGCCGGGCCGAGGCGTTCGACGCCATCGACGATCTTGGCGGCACCCTCGGCCATCAGCGACTCGGCGTCCGTGGACAAACGACTCCTTGGGTCCGTCAACGGGCGGAGGTGCGCCGGGTACCGCACCGCGTCCGCATCATCGACCAACATCGTCGCGTGCGGTTGCGCGCGTTGTCGGTGTTCGAGCGGATCGTCTACCACTGCGTCTGCCTTGACGCCCGCGATCCTGCGCACCCCGTGCTGGAAGTCGATGCACTGTTGCGCGAGGGAGACGCGGACGGGCCGCTGCTCGTCGCGGTCGCCGACTTCAAACGGATGATCGGCTTCGAGGCGACCAACGCGGTGCTCGCCGCGCTCCGGCGCGCCGGCCGCACGGAAACGCACGACGGCGTCGAGTACATCAGCTTCCGGATCTGGGAACCGGTGAGCGACTAACCGGCGACGACGTCGCCCTCCATGCGATTGACCGAGCAGCCGAGACCTTCGAGGTAGCCGACCGCACGATCGCGCGCGGCATGTGATCCCACGAGCTCGAGGATCACCCAACCGGAATGCGCCTCCACGTTTGCACGACGAATGTTCGGCACGACGTCGAAATGCTTCACGAGCTCGTAGATCATCGGACGGTCGACGAGCTCCTCGGGAAACGACACGAAGAGCCGAATCGCGTCGGCGTTCGGCGTCACCGCTCGTCTCCTTCGGCTCGCAGACCGATGCGTGCGCACGCATCTTCGGGTGCGAGGACGAGGCCGGTGAAGAACGGGCCGAACTCCGCGTAGCGCGCGGAGACCGGGTCGAAGCGCATCTCGTAGACGATGTCCTTGAGCGCGGCCGGGTCGTCGGCGAGCAACGTGACGCCCCATTCCCAGTCGTCGATCCCGGTCGAACCGGTGATCAGCTGCAGCACCCGGCCCGCGTACGTGCGCCCGACGCGTGCGTGTCCCGCCATCAGCTCCTTGCGGTCCTCGAACGTCAGCTCGTACCAGTTCGCACCGGCTGCGCGGCGCTTGGACATCGGATAGAAGCACGCACAGCGTTTCATCGGCAGCCGAGGATGGATGCGGTTCTCGCGGTAGTGCGCGATCCGTTCCTGCCACGCGGCCAGCCGCTCGTCGAGGGCGTCTCCCGACAGGTGCTCTTCGGCAACGAGCCGCGCGCGTTCGTCGTCCTCGGTGGCGCCGTACTCCGAGAGCTCCGTGAGCGAGACGTACGACCACACCGGCTCGATCGGCGCCGCGAGCAGCTCCTGCTGGAAGCGATGCAGCCGTGCGAGATCAGGCCCGAGCGCGATGACACCGAGGTCGGCCTTGTGCCCGAGCACCGCGAGGCACAACGCCTGGTGGCCGTCGGCTTCGAGCGCGGCCACTGCGTCGACGATGTGCTTGCCCGCCGCGGGATCGCGGTCGGCCCGTGATCGGTCGACACGATAGTAAAGATGCAGCACGCCCCATCCGAGCGACGGCGTCACGGCCTCCACGCAACGGAGGGTACCCGCTCGCCGGCCGGTGCTCAGCCGCTCGTTGGCAGCGGTGCTTCCACGTGCACCGGCAGCCCGAAATCGTGGAACTCGACGATGATCGAGATCCGCGGATGCAGCCCCGACGGCGCGCCGAAATGCTTCAACGCGCCGGACATGTCCATCTCGAGCTCGAACTTGCGCACGCGATCCTGCGCGTCGATCCACACGTTCACCGGCAGATCGACATTCCCGAGAAGGCCGAGCGCGAACTGCACCTGCGCGCGGGTCGCTCCGCTCGCGTCAGCACGTTCGATCGCGCGACGGAGATCGATCTTCGCCGCATACTCCGTCGTGTCGACACCCCGGACCGTGTCGTGACCGACCTCACGCACGTCGTTCGCCACGCCCCGCAGGTAGGCGAGGAAGCTCGTCGGGTCGGTCGTCAGTGCACCGGTCGGGTCTGCGCTCCCTGCCGGTGCGCTGCTCCAACCGGAACCGCTGTTCGTCCACACGGCGCCGTCGATGACACGCACCTCGGCTTCGGTCGAGCGCGCCCCCGCCAGGGCGCGCATCGTGATCGCCGCACGCCGGGCGCCGAGATCGATGACGCCGGACGCCGTCACCGTGACGGCCGGAGCGGCCCCGAGGCCCTCGACGCGCACGTTCATCGAGATGCGCGCCGTCTTCGCGTCCGAGACGTGTGTGACGGCCGCGAGCACGCGTGCCGCGCCTGTCGTCCTCCCGTGGGCCTCGTCCACGGCGGACGAGAACGGCTGACCTCCGCACGCGGAGAACATGATCACCGCGCCGGCGCACGCCACAACGGCTTTCACGGTTCGCACCATCGCCTGTTGTATCGGGAAGATGCGAGAGCGGCTGAACCGGGCCGCGGAAAGCCCAACACGCGAACGGGCGCCCCCGAA
>DASQHW010000455.1:0-5449 GCA_035631895.1 Acidimicrobiia bacterium
CCTCGAGTTCGACATCGAGAACCAGGACGGCAAGACGACCGTCACCGCCGAGGTGGCCCAGCACATCGGGCTCGGTCGGGTGCGGGCCATCTGCATGCAGCCGACCGACGGGCTCCGCCGCAACACGGCGGTGCGCAACACCGGTCACGGCATCACGATGCCGGTCGGCGAGGGAACGCTCGGGCACGTGTGGAACGTGATCGGCGAGCCGCTCGACATCACGCCGGAGAAGGTCACGAACATCAAGGACCGGTGGGAGATCCACCGCGACGCGCCGCCGTTCGACCAACTCGAGCCGAAGGCGCAGATGTTCGAGACCGGCATCAAGGTCGTCGACCTGCTCGAGCCGTACGTGCAGGGCGGCAAGATCGGTCTGTTCGGCGGTGCGGGTGTGGGCAAGACGATCCTCATCCAGGAGATGATCAACCGCGTCGCGACCCAGCACGGTGGTGTGTCCGTGTTCGCCGGTGTGGGCGAGCGCACGCGCGAGGGCACCGACCTTTGGCTCGAGATGCAGGAGTCGGGCGTCATCGAGAAGGCCGCGCTCGTGTACGGCCAGATGGACGAGCCCCCGGGGGTGCGCCTGCGCGTCGGCTTGTCGGCGCTGACAGTCGCCGAGTACTTCCGCGACGTCGCGAACCAGGACGTGCTGTTGTTCATCGACAACATCTTCCGGTTCGTGCAGGCCGGCTCGGAGGTGTCGACGCTGCTCGGCCGCATGCCGTCGGCAGTGGGTTACCAGCCGACGCTCGCCGACGAGATGGGCGAGCTGCAGGAGCGCATCACCTCGACCAGGGGTCACTCCATCACGTCGCTGCAGGCGGTGTACGTGCCGGCCGACGACTACACCGACCCCGCGCCCTTCACGACGTTCACGCACCTCGACGCCACGACGGAGCTCGCCCGGGAGATCGCGGCCCTCGGTATCTACCCCGCCGTCGATCCGCTCGCGTCGAGCAGCAACATCCTGGCGCCGGAGATCGTCGGCGAGCGTCACTACGCGGTGGCCCGCCGGACGCAGGAGACGTTGCAGCGGTACAAGGAGCTCCAGGACATCATCGCCATCCTCGGGATCGACGAGCTCTCCGAGGAGGACAAGTTGATCGTCGCGCGGGCACGGAAGATCCAGAAGTTCCTGAGCCAGCCGTTCTTCGTCGGTGAGGTCTTCACCGGCTTGAAGGGGATCTTCGTGCCGGTGGAGGAGACCGTCGAGAGCTTCGAGGCCCTCGTCGACGGCGAGCTCGACCACGTGCCCGAGCAGGCGTTCTTCAACGTCGGCGGTGTCGAGTCGGTGCTCGCCAAAGCGAAGACGCTGACGGAGTCATAGGCGTCGACGTGGAAGTGCAGCTGGTGTCTCCCGAAGAGGTGCTCTACAAGGGCGAAGCGCGCATGGTCGTCGTCCGGACGCTCGGTGGCGGCGACATCGCATTCGAGGACCACCACGCGCAGTTCCTCGGCGCGCTCGACGACTGGCCGGCGCGTGTGAAGTTCGAGGACGGCACGCAGGAGTGGTTCGCGGTGCACGGTGGCTTCGTCGAGGTCGGTGACAACCGGGTGGTCATCCTCTCCGACGTCGCCGAGCTCGCACGTTCCATCGATACCGATCGCGCGCAAGCCGCCAGGACACGCGCCGAAGAGGTGCTGCGGGCGAATCCCGACGACGAGGAAGCCGCCGCGGCACTGCGTCGGGCCGACGTGCGCCTCGAAGTCGCGGCGAACGGCTGACCGGAAACTCGCCGGGGCGCGCTCCCGCCACCGGTTAGCGTGACCGACCCATGCTCGCACGCGACCGCCTGACCTCGGTGTTCCGCCGCACGTTCGGCTCGCTCGACACGCGCAACTACCGCTTGTACTTCGGCGGGAATCTCGTGTCGTACATCGGGTCGTGGATGCAGACCATGGCCGAAGCGTGGCTCGTGCTCACGCTGACTCGCAGCGGCGTCGCGGTGGGCACGACGTTCGCCTGTCGCTTCCTGCCGGTGCTGCTCTTCGGGCTCTGGGGAGGCGTGATCGCCGACCGGTTCGAGCGGCGCAAGGTCCTGCTCGTCACCCAGACGCTCGCGGCGGCCCTCGCGGTCGTGCTGTGGCTCGTGGTCCTCACCGGCGTCGTGCAGGTCTGGATGGTGTTCGCGCTCGCGATCGCGCTCGGGTTCGTCACCGTTGTCGACGAACCTGCACGTCACGCCTTCGTCGAGGAGATGGTCGGGAGGGATCGGCTGCCGAACGCGATCGCGCTCAACAGCGCCGTCAACAACTCCGCGCGCATCACCGGCCCCGCAATAGCGGGCTTGATCATCGCATCGGTCGGCACTTCGTGGGTGTTCTTCGTCAACGCGGCTTCGTTCTTCGCCGTCGTCGCCAGTCTGCTGGCGATGCGACGGCACGAGCTGACGCCCGTGGACCGTACGACCGGCCGGCCGCACGTCCGCGAGTGTCTCGCGCATGCCTGGGCGGCGAAGGACATCAGGTCGACGATCCTGCTCGTCGCGGTCGTCGGCACGCTCGTCTACAACTTCCCGACGTTCCTCACGTTGCTGGCGAGCAACACCTTCGGCGGTGACGCCGGACTGGCGGGTTTCCTCATGGCCGTGCTCGGGGTCGGCACGGTCATCGGCGCCCTCGGCGCGGCGCTACGCGCCAGGCCGACGCGCGGTGCCGTCGTCGGCGCCGCGGCGCTTCTCGGGACCTCGCTCGTTGGGATTTCGGTCATGCCGACGCGCGTGACGGTCGTGCTCGCGCTCGTTCCCGTCGGTGCGCTTGCGACCTTCTTCGGCTCGACCGCGGCCGCACACATGCAGGTTTCCTCGCCGCTGCATGTACGTGGTCGCATCATGTCGATCTACACGCTGCTCACGCTGGGCAGCACCGTCGTCGGCGGCCCGTTCGTCGGCTGGGTCTGCCAGCAATGGAACCCGCGCGCGGGTCTGGGGCTTGCAGGCGTCGCGACGGTCGGCGCGGCCGTGGTGCTCGCGCTCGTCCGCGTCCGGGCGACGACCGCCACTCGTCGCGTGTTGGGAGATCCGCAGGAAGCCGCTCAGCCGGTGTAGCGGACTGCGGCGTACTGGCTCAACTTCGTCCACCGGTGCTGCGCTTCGATGATGCGGATGGTGCCGGACTTCGAACGCATCACCAAGCTCTGGGTCCCGGCGCCGTCACCCCAGTAACGCACCCCGCGCAGCAGCTCGCCGTCGGTGATGCCGGTCGCAGCGAAGAACACATCGTTGCCGGAGACGAGGTCGTCGATCGTGAGCACCTTGTCGACGTCGTAGCCGGCGTCCAGCGCGGCACGGCGTTCGTCGTCGTTGCGTGGCCACAACCGGCCTTGGATCGAACCACCGAGGCATTGCAGCGCACAGGCCGCGATGACGCCTTCGGGGGTGCCGCCGATACCGAACAGGATGTCGTTCCCGGAATTGCGCCACGCGACCGAGATTGCGCCGGCGACGTCGCCGTCGGGAATCAAACGGATGCGCGCGCCGGCAGCGCGACACTCGGCGATGATGTCGGCGTGACGGTCACGGTCGAGGATGACGGCGGTCACATCGCTGACCTTCTCGCCGAGCGCCTTGGCGACCGCTTCGAGGTTCGCGGTCACCGGTGCATTGATGTCGATGACGTCCGCGGCGGCGGGACCTACCGCGACCTTCTCCATGTAGACGCACGGTCCGGGGTCGAACATCGTGCCGCGCTCGCTCATCGCGATGACCGAGATCGCGCCGCCGAGGCCCAACGCCGTGAGCCTCGTCCCGTCGATCGGATCGACGGCGATGTCCATGCTCGGTGGCGAGCCGTCGCCGATCTGCTCGCCGTTGTAGAGCATCGGCGCTTCGTCCTTTTCGCGTTCACCGATGACGACGACGCCCTCCATCGACACGCTGTTGAGCACGACCCGCATCGCGCCCACGGCTGCGCCGTCGGCGGCGTTCTTGTCGCCGCGGCCCATCCACCGGCCGCCGGCAAGCGCGGCCGCCTCGGTCGCGCGCATCAGGTCCATCGCGAGGTTTCGGTCGGGTCGTTGTTGCGGATCCATTCCGGGTCACTCCTGTTTCCACCGGGTCGACTGACGTTAGTCGAGAAGCTAGAAAACCCGCATGGGACGTTTGGATGGAAAGGTGGCGGTGGTCACCGGTGCCGCGTCGGGCATCGGCCTCGCGTGCGTGTCGCGCTTCGCGTCCGAAGGTGCGCATGTCGTGGGTCTGGACCTCACCGAGCCCCACATCGAGTTGACGCTGCCGTCAGGTGCATCCGAGGTGTCATTCGCGCAGGGCGACGTGCGCGACGAGGACACGCTCGCCCAGGTGTTCGATGCGGTGGTTGCCGAGCACGGTCGTGTCGACGCGGTCATTACAGCGGCCGGGGTCGCCGGCGGCGGGCCGGCACATCTCGTCGATCGCCACGAGTGGCAACGAGTGCTCGACGTGAACCTCACCGGCACATTCCTTTCCGCGAAATACGCGATCGCGTGCATGTTGCAACAAGAACCCGTCGACGGTGAGCGCGGCAGTGTCGTGACGATCGCGAGCGTGGAAGGCCTCGAGGGCACCGCGGGCGGCAGCTCGTACAACGCATCGAAGGGCGGGGTTGTGATCTTCACCAAGAACCTCGCGATCGACTACGGCCGCGCAGGCATCCGCGCGAATTCGATCTGCCCCGGCTTCATCGAGACGCCGATGCTCGAAGGTGTCTTCGGTATGCCCGGACTCGAAGAGGTGCGAAACGAGATTCGCGCGGAGCACAAGCTGGGCCGGCTGGGTCGCCCGGACGAGATTGCATCGGTCGCGCTCTTTCTCGTGTCGAGCGACGCATCATTCGTCACCGGTCAGGCCATTGCCGTAGACGGCGGCTACACCGCCGGCCGCGACCACGGCGTCACTCAATTGCTCGGGCTCTAGACTCGCGCTCGATGGAGCAGCGTGACGCCGACTTCACGACGATGTCCGGCGTCCCCGTCGCGCCCGTGTACGGACCGGCTGATGCGGAACACCCAGGTGCCTATCCGTATACGCGTGGGCCGTACACATCGATGTACCGGTCGAAGCTCTGGACGATGCGGATGTTCGCCGGCTTCGGCACGGCGGTCGACACGAACCGGCGCTTCCACGAGTTGCTCGCGGCGGGGAGCGACGGGCTCTCGACCGCGTTCGACCTTCCGACATTGATGGGCCGGGACTCGGACGACGCGCTTGCGCTCGGCGAGGTCGGGAAATGCGGGGTTGCCGTCGACACGCTCGCCGACGTCGAAGATCTCTACCGCGGCATCGATCTTGGCGCGGTCACCACGTCGATGACGATCAACGGGCCCGCGGCAGTGATCTTCGCGATGTTCGTCGCGAACGCCGAGGGCAATGGTGTCCCACGCGCGCGACTCGGCGGCACCCTCCAGAACGACATCCTCAAGGAGTACCAGGCGCAGAAGGAGTTCATCTTCCCGCCGCGGCCGTCGATGCGG
>DASQHW010000456.1:0-4379 GCA_035631895.1 Acidimicrobiia bacterium
CAGGCCGGTCCTTCGAGGTCGCGACCGGCCCGGCCGAGCAATGCCGCGCGCGCGAGTGAGTAGCCGTTGCATCGCAGGCCCGGGCTCGCCATGCCGATGACGCGATCACCGGCGTGCACATCGCGTGGCAGCGTGGCGTCGCGTTCGACCACGCCGACCGCGAAGCCGACGAGATCGAATTCCCCGGGCTCCATGACCCCGGGGTGTTCCGACATCTCTCCCCCGAGCAGCGCGCAGCGCGCCTGCCGGCAACCCTCGGCGACGCCTGCAACCAGCTCGTCGACCTCTTCGGGCACGAGCTTGCCGAGCGAGATGTAGTCGAGGAAGAAGAGCGGCTCGGCGCCCAGCGCGGCGATGTCGTCGACCGACATCGCGACGCAGTCGATGCCGATCGTGTGACGCCTGTTCGCGAGGCGCGCGATCAACGACTTGGTGCCGACGCCGTCGGTCGACGAGACGAGCAACGGTTCGCGGTAGTGCTTCCAGTCGAGTGCGAACAGGCCGCCGAACCCGCCGATGTCACCGACGACCTCGGGACGGAAAGTGGAGCGCACGTGCTCCTTGATCATCTCGACGGCCTTCTCGCCGGCCGTGATGTCGACGCCCGCTGCCGCGTACGTCAGGTTCTCGTCGTCGCGGTTGCTCACGTGCGTTCGACGGTACCGGGAACGTGCAGCATCCGCGACTCGGCTTCGAGTGTGTGCTTCGTGTCGTGATCCGGCACCGGGACCGGATAGTCGCCGGTGAAGCACGCACTGCAGAACGCGTCTGCCGGCGATCCCGTGGCAGCAACCATGCGGTCGAGGTCCAGGTACGCCAGCGAATCGACCGCCAGATAGTCGGCGATCTCACCGACCGACATGTCGGCGGCGAGCAGCTCGGAGCGCTTGCCCGTGTCGAGGCCGTAGAAGCACGGCCACCGATACGGCGGTGAGCTCACGCGGAAGTGCACTTCGGTCGCGCCCGCTTCCCGCAGCAACGCGATGGTCTGGCGCGTCGTGGTGCCGCGCACGATCGAGTCGTCGACGACCACCAGGCGCTTGCCCTTGATGTTGTCCCGCAACGGGTTGAGCTTCAGCCGCACACCGGTGCCGCGCTCCTTCTGGCTCGGCGAGATGAACGTGCGACCGACATAGCGGTTCTTCACGAAGCCGTCGCCGTACGGGATCCCGGACGCGCGTGCGAAACCCTGCGCCGCGGGCACGCCGGATTCGGGGACGGGCATCACCATGTCGGCGGCGGCGGGCGCCTGGCGAGCGAGTTCCTCACCCAAGCGCTGACGCACACCGTGAACGCTGTGGCCGTAGAGCTGTGTGTCGGGACGTGCGATGTACACGAACTCGAAGATGCAGAGCTTCGGCCGCGGCTCCGCGAACCGGATCGAGCGAACGCCGGTCGCGTCGATCGCGACCATCTCTCCGGGCTCGACGTCTCGCACGTAGTGCGCGCCGACGATGTCGAGGGCGCAGGTCTCGCTCGCGATCACCCATCCGCCCTCGCCCTTCCCCAGCACGAGCGGGCGGAACCCGTGACGGTCTCGCACACCGAACAGGTGCGCCTCGTCCATGAGCACGAGCGAGAACGCGCCGTCGAGTCGCGGCAACACCCGCTCGAGCGCGTGCTCGAGGTCCCGGCCGTCGGAGCGCAACTCTTCGGCGTACTCCCGTGCGACCAGCTCGGCGATGAGCTCGCTGTCGGAGGTCAGGACGCCCGGCAGCATGCCCATGTCGCCCGCGAGTGCCTCGGTGTTCGTCAGGTTGCCGTTGTGACCGAGCGAGAAGCCGGCGTCGCCGACCGACCGGTACACGGGTTGGGCGTTGCGCCACGTGCTGCTGCCCGTTGTCGAGTACCGGACATGACCGACCGCCAGGTGGCCCTCGAGCGGGGCGAGGCGGCGCTCGTCGAACACCTGGGTGACCAGGCCCATGTCCTTGATGACCGTGATCGTCTCGCCGTCGCTGACCGCGATCCCCGCGGACTCCTGGCCGCGGTGCTGCAGGGCGTAGAGGCCGAGGTATGACAGGTGCGCCACCGGTTGGCCGGGGGCGTACACACCGAAGACGCCGCAGGCGTCCTTGGGACCGGTATCCGAGGAACCGTTCAGCTCGGTGACCAAGAGCACCATTATCCCATGTCGATCGGGCCGGGCTCCGGTCCAACGCCGGGGCCGGCGCAGACCTTCCCGTATCCTCCCGGCCCATGAGCGACGAGCTGCCGGGCTGCTGTCTGTGGTTCACCGGCCTGTCCGGCGCCGGCAAGAGCCCGATCGCCGGTGTGGTCGTCGACGCACTGCGTGAGCGCGGCCGCCGGGTCGAGCTCCTCGACGGCGACGAGGTGCGCGAGCATCTTTCGAGGGGGCTCGGCTTCTCGAAGGCCGATCGCGACGAGAACATCCGGCGCATCGGATGGGTTGCGGCAGTGCTTGCGCGCAACGGCGTGATCTCGGTCACGGCGGCGATCTCGCCGTATCGCTCGGTACGGGACGAGGTGCGGGGCTGGATCGACCACTTCGTCGAGATCCACGTGGCCACGTCGCTCGAGGAGTGCGAAGCGCGGGACGTGAAAGGGCTGTACGCGAGGGCGCGTTCGGGGGAGATCCCGGAGTTCACCGGCGTGTCCGATCCGTACGAACCGCCCGTCGATCCCGAGCTGCGCATCGACACCGCCGGCAAGACCCCGCAGCAGTGTGCGGCCGAGGTCGTCACCTACCTCGAGCAGCAGCACCTCACCTGACCGCGCCATCAGATTGGAGCAGGTTCGGGATGGCGTTGCGCCAGGCGTCGGCCGCGTCCGCGACGGCGACGTCGAAGGCCCCCGTCGCGACGAGCCGATCACCACCCGTCTCGCCGACGACGCGCACGGGGACGCCTGCCGCTGCCGCCCGGCCGAGCACCTCGGCGGTACGCGCGGGGTCGGCGCTGCACACCACGACCGACGCCGGTTCGGCGAAGCACGCTTCCGCGGGGGTGCAGCCCTCCACCGTCAGGTCGACGCGCGCGCCGACACCACCGTTGATCGCCATCTCGGCGAGCGCGACGGCGAGGCCGCCGTCGCTGACGTCGTGCACACCGGCCACCACCCGCTCGCGCACCAACTCGGCGACGAGCTCGTGGGTCACGCGCGCGACGTCGAGGTCCGCGGCGGGCGGCATGCCGCCGTCGAGCCCGTGCACCACCGCCGCCCACTCCGAGCCGCCGAGCTCCGGGCGTACCGCGCCGATCACGATGACGTCCTCGCCCGCGTGCAGCTCCGCGACCGGCGGCCGCTCACGCAGCTCGTCGATGAGCCCCAGCACGCCGGCCACCGGCGTCGGATCGATGTCCTCGTCGTTCGACGTGTTGTAGAAGCTGACGTTGCCGCCGATCACGGGGATGCCGAGCGCCTCGCACGCTTCGCTCATTCCCTCGACGACCTCGGCGAACTGCCACATCACCTCCGGGTGCTCGGGGTTGCCGAAGTTCAGACAGTTGACGAGCGCGATCGGCCGCGCGCCACCGCAAGCGACGTTGCGGGCGGCTTCGCACACGACCAGCCGGCCGCCGGTGCGCGGGTCCAGCCGGCAGAAGCGCGCCTTCCCGTCGGTCGCGAGCGCGAGGCCTTTCACCGAGTCCTTCACTCGCAGCACCGCGGCGTCACCACCGGGACCGACGACGGTGTGCAGGAAGAGCTGATGGTCGTACTGGCGCGAGATCCACGTCTTGTCGGCGATCGTCGGCGTGGCGAGCAACGCAAGCAGCTCGCCGGACACATCGGCGCCGGCGGGGAACTTGTCGCGCAGCTGGGCCCGCGGGTCGGCTGCCTGCAGCGCGTCCTGCGCGCTCGGGCGCGAGACGGGACGGCGATAGAGCGGCCCGTCGCCCAAGCTCTCGACGGGCACATCCGCGATCGGCGGTGCGTCCGACGACACCTCGGGCGCGTCGTCGCCCGCCGCGGCCGGCGGGTTCTCGCCGGGGACACCCACCGCGTCGAAGAGGCCGTCGTACACACGGAACCGCGCAGTATCAGTCACACGGCCGACGACGGTCGCGCGGATCTCCCAGCGCCGAGCCAGTGCGAGCACCGCGTCGAGCTTGGGCGGCTCCACGATCGCGAGCATTCGTTCCTGGCTCTCGGACGTCATGATCTCGACCGGATTCATCCCCGGCTCGCGCTTGGAGACGCGTGCGACGTCGACGTCCATGCCCGCGCCCGCTTTCGCCGCGGTCTCCGACGCCGCGCACGAGAGCCCGGCAGCACCGAGGGCCTGCACGCCGACCGCGAGGCCCGCGTCGAGCAGCTCGAGGCAGGCCTCGATGAGCCGCTTCTCCTCGAACGGGTCGCCGACCTGCACCGCGGGCCGCTTCGCCTCGTCGCCTTCCTCGAAGCTCGCGGACGCCAGC
>DASQHW010000457.1:0-4341 GCA_035631895.1 Acidimicrobiia bacterium
AGTTTGCGCGCGAGGACTTCGACTGGGCGGACGTGCGCGCCGACGGTCGTGACTGGCCGCAATACGCGCAGACGATGGTCGGCATGAAACGCCTCGCGAACGTCCGGAATTGCGTCGAGCGTGTCATCGCCGACGGCGTTCCGGGCGACCTGATCGAGACGGGTGTGTGGCGGGGCGGTGTGGTCATTCTCATGCGTGCGATCCTCGACGCATACGACGACCACGAACGGAAGGTCTTCGTCGCCGACTCGTTTCGCGGCGTCCCTCCGCCGAACGTCGGCGAGTACCCCTCCGACCAAGGGAGCCAGCTGCACACCGCGAAAGCGCTGGCCGTACCCCGCAACGAGGTCGAAAGGAACTTCGATCTCTACGGTCTGCTCGACGACCAGGTCCAGTTTCTCGAAGGGTGGTTCAAGGACTCGCTTCCGTCGGTCAAAGGACGGGCCTGGTCGGTGGTCCGCCTCGACGGAGACCTGTACGAGTCGACGATGGACGCCCTCACCAATCTGTACCCCGGGTTGTCGGTCGGCGGGTTCTTGATCGTCGACGACTACGGTCATGGTCCCTGCCGGCAGGCGGTCGCGGACTTCCGTGGTCTCCACGGCATCGACGAGCCGATCGAATCCGTCGACTGGCTGGGTGCGTACTGGCGGCGCGCGCGCTGACTAGGAGCCGCGGCAGTGCGCGGCATCGAGTTGCCCGTTGATGCGGAAGAGCCAAGCCTTCCCGCCACCGGCCGATACCTGGAGGAGCTGGGTCGCCGCGGGATCGGAGCGCGTCCAGGTTGCCTCCAAGGCCGGCTGCTTCGTCGCAAACGGATACCCCGGCGTCGTTGCGACGACGTAGTCGTAGCGTCCCTCGTCGATAGCGCTGCGCCAGGCAATGCAGTCGGTGATCCGCGACGACGTGCCATCGGCGTCACGCTTCGCGATGTACTGCACGTAGTTCGAGAGATCCGCGCCGTAGAGCGGGTACTGGAGGAAGAAACCGACTATGCCTATCCGTGCGTCGTGCACGTGGCGCGCCCATTGGTCGATGGCGAGCAGAGGTGGCCCCGCGTAACGGTGACGCATGTAGACGCGCTCGATCCCGTACGAGCCGGCGAGAACCGCACCGATGGCGATGCAAGCGACCAACCGGACGTGCGTACTGGTTGCGCGCCAACGCGCGATGCGTGACCGCATCACATGCGCTGTGCTCGCGACGACGAATGCTCCGACGCCGATCAGTGCGCCCCATACGCGGGGTGACGATCCACGCGTCGACCCTGCGATCTGGGTCTTGTGATTGGCCCAAAGGTTCCCGGCGAACTGCGTCGCGACGAGGATGCACACGAACACCACAGCCACGACGATTACGCCCCGACGCCCGAGCCGAGTCGCGGCAATCGGGAGAAGGACGGCGCCGATGGCAAGTGCCAACGCGACGTAGCGGACGTTCACCGTGAATTGAAACAGCGGTGAGCGAGGGTCGCCCAAGATCTGCGGGCTGAGGAGGTACGCAACGAAGCAGGCGATGCCGACGAGCGCAATCATGCGCTCCCGACGTCCGTGGGCCAGGACTGTCGCCAGCAACCATCCGGCGGCCGCGGCCATGAACACCGCCCACCACGCGGGACCGAACGCCTGACCCAGGCCCGGCAGGAATTGGACGCGCCAGACACGGGCGTCGAGGAGGTACTTCGCCACGGCCGAGGTCTCGGGCGAGGGGACCTCAGGCAGCCGCAGCGGCCCGACTCCCAACCCCAATGACGGCAGCGGATTCCCGACCCTGATGAGGTTCCGCAGGTACCAGTATCCGCCGGTCAGTGACACGACGCCGAGCCACAGTGCCGTGCGCCGCAGCCGCTCGCCGCGCGGGCACAACGCAATGACACCGACGGTCAGCGCCACCACCGGCGGGATGAGTGTGAACTTCGTTCCGAGCGCGAGTCCGGCCGCCATCGCGACACACGAGAGCGCTGCAGGCCGGAGTGCCTCTCGGTCATCCGTCCGTCTGCAGTTGACGAGAATTGCGATCGCAGCCAGGAACAGCGCGATGCCGACGATGTCATTGAGCGCAGAGCCACCGTCGTCGAGCGCGAGTTCCGGTGCTGCCAGCACGACGGCTGCACCGGTCAGGCTCAGTGACGCAACACCGTACGGCCGGCCGATGCACCAGGCAGCCAACAGCGCGAGCGCCAGCCAGCCGATATTCAGCAACGGTGACAGCGTGTCGTTGCCCAAGAACATCATTCCGAGCGCGTGGATGAGCTCGGAGGACGCCGGAAAGAACGCGGTGTACGACCCACCATCGACGAAATGCAGCCGCGACGTCCACCCCGTCTGCACGAATCGGGCCGCGAACGGGAGGTGGTACCAGAGTGTGTCGGCTGTGGTCACCATGCCGCGTTGCAGCGAGTCGGCGGTACGCATGCTCCATTCCGCGCCGACAATCGCAACCGCTCCGATCGCGGCGAAACGCGACCAGCTACCCCCAAGGTCGTGCGGCTCTTGCCTGACGCCGGCGTCCCGAAGAGGCATCGGGCGCCTGGACTCGCTGGGGATCCCGCGCCAGGCGATGAGCCCTGCAGCGGCCAAGGCAATGGCAACGAACACCAGCCGGAACAGCCCGACCGTTCCGAGGATCTCCGAGACGACGACCACGATGGCGAGACCGATGATCACACCGGCCAGGATTCCGGCTGGACCCGTGAGCTCAGGAAGGTAACGCCGCCGCAACCGTCGCGAGCCCAGCGACAACGGCACGAGCGCCGCAATGGCGCACGCGATGCCGATCAGGAATCGCACGATCGAAGCCGCATTTCGGCACGATGTCGAGACGTTGTGCTCACGTCGAGCCCGCGCTGCCGACGAGCCGAGCCGGTACGCCGACGACCGTTGCGCGTGCGGGCACGTCGTCGAGCACAACTGCATTCGCGCCGATGCGCGCGCCGCGGTGGACGGTGATCGATCCCAGGACTTTCGCACCGGTGCCGATACGCACGTCGCGTCCGATGGTGGGGCCCCGGTAGTCGCCGGCGCGCAGGCCCACCGTCACCCATGGCAAGATCACGACTCCGGAGTGGATCTCCACGAACCCGTCGATGACAACCTGCCCGTGTCCCAGGTAGACGCCCGGGTGCACGAGCACCGCTCGCCCGATGCACACCTGGGCGGTCATCATCGCCATGCGATGGGCTACCCGTGGCAGCAGGGGTACTCCGAGTGCGTCCAGGCGCGCCTGCGCTCGGTAGAAGGCCTGCGCGAGGAACGCATCGCTCGTCCACATGAGGCGCAGGATCTGCACGACCGCGTCAGTTCGTCCACGGAATCTCGACCGTTCGCCATGAGCGGCCGCCGTGATCTTCGCGTCAGCGACGACCGCGGCGAAGAAATGTGGTTGCTTCGCGCGGCGGTCGGCGATCACCGCGTCCCAGTAGGGTCGGGATCTCCTACGTCGCACCGCGTCTCCTGCGCGTTTGCATCCTGTGAGCGATGTGCATGCCGGGACGCTATTCGGCCAGCGCGCTCCGGATCACCTCGACGACTCGGTCGAGGTCGCTCACCGAGAGCGCCGGATGCACCGGCAAGGACAATACTTCCCGTGCGACAAGTTCAGCCTCCGGTACGGGCGTCGCGAGCACACGCGGATGCGAACGGTAGCAGTCGTAGTCGTGTACGACGCGCGGGTAGTAAACGCCCGTCTCAATGCCGTGCTGTGCCAGATGCCGGGCGAGCTGGTCGCGGTTCAAATGACAGGCGGCGGTCACGCGCGCCGTGTATTGGTGGAAGACATGTGTTCGGCCGGGTGCGACGACAGGTGTGAGGAAGCCCGGAATGCCGGCGAGCCCCTGATCGAGCCGGGCCGCGTTGGCTCGCCTTCGCTCGTTCGACTCCGCGAGGTGCGCGAGCTGGGGAATTGCGATCGCGGCCTGGACGTCGGTCATGCGATAGTTGTGTCCGGCGCGTTCGTACTCGTAGCGGGCGCGCATCCCCTCGTTGCGGAGCACACGGAGCGTGTCGGCCAGACGATCGTCGTCGGTGGTGATCATCCCGCCTTCGCCGCTGGTGACGTTCTTTGTCGCGTAGAACGAGAAGCATCCGAGTCCGAACGACCCGACTGTGCGGCCGTCAACCGTTGCGCCGTGCGCCTGTGCCGCGTCCTCGACGACCGCGAGCCCCTGCTCCGCTGCGAGGGCAGCAATCGGTGTCATGTCGGCGGCTTGCCCGTAGAGGTGCACCGGCATGAGTACTCGGGTTCTCGGCGTGATCGCGCCGGCGACGGCGTCTGCGTTCACCGTGAAGGTCCGCGGATCGATGTCGGCGAAACGCGCAACCGCGCCGCACTCGAGGATCGCGT
>DASQHW010000458.1:0-9394 GCA_035631895.1 Acidimicrobiia bacterium
GATACATGCGTATGACCGCGGTTGTGCCGGCCGGGTTCGTGACTGCGGGCGACACCGACGCGACGCCGGCCGTCGCCGCGATCGCGCTCTGCAGCTTGGCCAGATCGGCGCGGTGGTTGCCGCCTGGGGGCATCTCGACCGCGAGCAGGAACGGCCCGTTGAATCCGGGCCCGAAGCCCCGGGAAAGGAGGTCGTAGGCCTGGCGCGTCTGTGTGCCGGCCGGGTCGTTGCCGGCGTCGGTGAAACCGAGGCGCAGCGATAGCACCGGCAGCGCCAGCGCCAAGACGACCGCGAGGCCCGCGGTGGTCAACACCCATGCGTGTCGCTGGACGAACCTGCTCCACCGGTGCCACACGGTTTGACGGGTGCCGTCGCCGTCGTCGTGCACCCACGGCAGCCGCCACTTGTCCACGTTCGTGCCGACGAAGCCGAGCACGGCAGGCAAGAGGGTGATCGCCGCGGCGACGGTGAGGGCGACGACGGCTGCCGCGCCCATGCCCAGGCCGCTGATGAACGAAAGGCCGATTGCGAGCATGCCGAGCAACGCGATGATGACCGTGAGGCCCGCGAACAGCACGGCCCGGCCGGATGTGTCGATGGCCGTCGTCACTGCCTCTTCCGGAGTGAGCCCCGCATGGAGACCCTGGCGATATCGCGTGACGACGAACAGCGCATAGTCGATGCCCACGCCGATGCCGATCATCGTGGCAAGCGTGGTCGAGAAGCTCTGCAGCGGATACACGTGTGTGAGCAGACCGATGATCGGAAGACCGACCGCGATGCCGGAGAGCGCGACCACGATCGGCAGCGCCATTGCAAGTACCGATCCGAACGCGATCAGCAGAATGACGATCGCGGCCAGGATGCCCACACCCTCGCCGGAGAACGACGGTCGCTCGGATTGCTCGATCAGCTGGCCGCCGAGCCGAACTTCGAGCTGCGGCGTCGATCGGGCCTCCGCGAGCTTGATCATCTGCGCGCCAACTGAGTTGGCAATGTTCTGCGACCTGCCGTCGAGCTGCGCGTTCGCCAGTCCGACCGTACCCGTCTGCGAGATGCCGCCCGGTGAGGAGTACGGATCACTCACGCTGATGACGTGCGGAACCTTGGAGAATGCGGCGTCGAACTCGCGAACTCTCTGTTCGACTGCAGCATCATGCATCGTCGGCGAGCCCTTGAACACGACCTGCACGGTGTCGCCGGACTGCGCCTTGAAGTGGGTGGCGAGCAAGTTCGACGCGCGTGTCGACTCGGTGTTCGGCGCGCTGAAGTTCGTGGTGAAGTTCGTGCCGATCACCGAGGCCAGCACGTTGATGCCCACGAGCGTTGCCAACCACAGCCCGATGACCAGACGGCGGCGCCGGTAACAGAATCGGGCGAGCGCGCGCAGCGACATGGGAAGACGACCTCCGGGGGGAACGGAGAAGCTGGGGAAACTGGAACCGAGCCCCGAAGATACTCGGCATCCGAAGGGGTGGGCGACGCGAGCGACCGTGGGCGTCGGGCCCGCGCTTCACCGCCGAACTGCGGCCACATCGAGGAAGAGCGGCATGCGCGTCCACTTGCCTTCGACGTCGCCGACCTCGCGTAGTGCTTCGATGACGAAGCCCGCGGCCTCCAGCGCGCGGCTGTACGACTCGATCGGGCGATGCTCGCTGGAGAATCGCATCGTGCGGCCGTCGCGGTCGACGTCGTCCACGTAACGGCGATGCGCGAAGTACGACTCCGTCATCACGAACCGCCGTTCCATCTCGGCGGGTCCCGGCTCGAACTCGCCACCCGAGTTGATCGGGTGCACGATCGCCATCAGGAAACGGCCACCCGGCCGGAGCACACGTGCGGCTTCTGCCACGGCGGCCGGCATTTCGTCCACGTCCTGGAACGACATGAACGCGATCGCCACATCGGCGATGCCGGAGCGCAGCGGCAGGCACGACACGTCGCCCACGACCACGGGCTGACCGGAGAGCGCGATGCTCGCCGCCGCGAGGCGTGCCGAGGCCTCGACTTCGACCACCGTATGACCGAGCGCTCGCAGCGCGCGGGCGACGCGGCCCTCACCCGCGCCGAGGTCGACGGTCAGACGTCCCGGCGGAGGGAGGAGCTCGAAGAACCGGTCGCCGTGGAAGCGGTAGAACGTGTCGTCGAGGGAATTCCGGGTCCAGCCGATCCAGTTCTGCGCTTGCTCGTCCCACGCACCCCGCAGCGACATCGCGGCGATTTTGCTACGCCCGGACCCACCTCGGGAGGCTGACGTCGTCGATCCGGTGGAACACCACCTCCACCGGCTCACCGATGGTGATCGTTGCCGGGTCGATCTCGTTGATCTCACCATCGGCACCGGTGACAAGGTTGCCGGCATAGCGGATCGTCGGATCCTCTGCGAGCTCGACGATGATCGCGTTGTACGGCGCCTTCTCCGCGTAGGCCGGCAGCAGCGGCGGATGCGCGACGATGAACGACCACACGCGTCCGCGGCCGGAAGTACGGTCCCATCTCACGTCGGTCGAGCGGCAGTACGGGCACATCGGCCGCGGGGGCATGCGCCACTTGCCGCACGCGCCACACGCCTGTACCAGCAACTCGCCGCGCGCGCAGCCGAACCAGAATTCGTTGGCCGTCGGCTCCTCGAGATCGGGAAGCAACCACCGCGATTCCACTCGGTCACACGTCCTTCACGAAGAGGATTGCGGACGTCGGGACGCCTTCGCCGGACGTCACGAGCGACACGTCGGCATCTTCCACCTGCGACGTCGAGCTTCCCCTGATCTGGCGCACGCCTTCGAGCACCAGGTTGAACCCGTGCACGTACGCCTCCGACATGCCGCCGCCCGAGGTGTTCACGGGGAGGCCACCGTTCGGCCACTCGATGTTGCCGCCGTCGGTGAAGGGGCCGCCCTCGCCCCGCTTGCAGAAGCCGTAGCCCTCCAGCGACAACGGGATCAGCGGGCTGAACGCGTCGTAGAGCTGCGCGACCTTCACGTCGGCGGGCGTGACGTCGGCCATCTCCCACATGCGCTTCGCCGCGGTCCACGCCGGCCCTCGTAACGGGTCGTCCGTGAAGTAATTCGTCATCGTCTGGTGCTGCGGCGGCAGGCCCTGCGCGAACGAGTGGATGTACGCCGGCGGCTGCTTCAGGTCGCGCGCCCGGTCTGCGGAGGTGATCACGACCGCGAGCGCGCCGTCGGTCTCCAGGCAGTTGTCGTAGAGGCACAGCGGTTCGGAGATCCAGCGCGCATTCATGTAGTCCTCACGCGTCAAGGGCTTGTGGCCCATCGTCGAGGCTGGATTGCGCGCGGCATGCTTGCGGAACGCCAGCGCGATGTTCGCCAGGTGGTCACGCGTGCCGCCGTACTCGTGCATGTACCGACGTGTCAGCATTGCGATCTCGTCGACCGGCCGGATGATGCCGAACGGGCGGGTCCACTGCCAGCTGTCGGCGATGCGGGCACCGGCCTGCGCCCATGGCCGAGAGCCCTTGTCGGCGCGCTTGCGCGCCCGCCACGCGACCGCGACGTTGCACTGGCCGGTCGCGACCGCCATCGCCGCCTGGCCGACGACCCCGCACCCGGCGCCACCTCCGAACCCGACCTGCGAGAAGAACGTGATGTCCCCGAGGCCGACCGAACGCGCAACATCGACCTCGCGGTTCGGTTCCATCGTGTACGAACCGAGCCCGTCGACGTCGGACGCCTGTACGCCCGCGTCGTCGAGCGCCGTCGAGATCGCCTGGCACGCCAGCGACAGCTCGGTGTCGGCCAGACCCTTGCCGAACGAGGTCTGTCCGATCCCGACGATCGCGGTCCGGTTCTTGATCACCAACCCTTCCATTCGGGCTGCCGGCGCTCCCGGAACGACGTCACACCTTCCTTCGAGTCCTCCGTCGCCGAGTTCATCTCCACGAGCATCGCTTCTTCCTCGAGCAGGTCGCGCCGCGACAGCTCGGACGCATCGTGCAGCAACTTCTTGGCCCAGCCGATCGCTTTGGTCGGGCCGCTCGCGAGCCGCTCGGCCCACTCCTTCGCGGTGGCTTGCAGCTCCGCTGCGGGAACGACCTTGTTCACGATGCCGAGCGCCTGCGCGTCCGAGGCAGACAGATCGTCCCCGAAGAACACCAGCTCTTTCGCCTTGTGCATTCCGAGGACGCGGGGCAGGAGGTATGCGACACCACCGTCGGGAATGAGCCCGCGCCGGACGAACACCTGGATGAGCTTCGCGTTGTCCGCTGCGATCACGAGATCCGCGGCCAGGACGAGCATCGAGCCGCCGCCGGCAGCGGTGCCGTTCAACGCGACGATCACGGGTTTCTCGCAGTCCTGGATCGCAAGCATCAGCTGCTGGAAGCCCTTGCGCATCATGTTCACCGCCACACCGACCGGCCGATCCGGCGCACCCTCCGGATTGGCCCGAGAGGGTTGAGGAACCGTGAGATCAGCGCCCGTGCAGAAATGCCGTTCGCCGGCGGCGGTCAGCACGATGGCGCGCACCGCGAGATCGGCGTGCGCGTCGCGGAACGCGGCGATCAGTGCATCGCGTACGTAGTACGGGATCGCATTGCCCTTGTCCGCCCGGTTGATCGTCAGCCACAGCACGCCGTTCTCCAGACGGGTCAGCAGCTCCTCGGACTCGTTCACTTCCTCGCTCACTTCTTCACCACCAACGCGTCGAGGGCCATGGCGCCGCGCGTTCGCACACGCAACGGATTGATGTCGAGCTCCCGCACCTCCGCGGCCAGGTCCATGGCAAGTCGCTGCACCTTCATGATGGTGTCGACCAACGCGTCGACGTCGGCCGGCTTCCGGCCGCGAGCGCCGCGTAGAAGCGCCATACCCTTCAGCTCTTCGAGCGCGCGCCGCGCCTCGTCCTCCGGGAACGGCGGCACCCGGAACGTGATGTCGCCGAAGACCTCGACGAAGATGCCGCCGAGTCCGAACGTCACGACGGGACCGAACAGCTCGTCGCTCGACACGCCGACCAGGGTGTCGACGCCGTCGCCGACCAGCTCGCACACCATCACGCCGTCGATCCGCGCGTGGCGGTCGGCCTTGCGCGCGTTGCGGAGGAGCTCGTCGTACGCGGCGCGCACGTCTTTCTGCGATCCCACATCGACCTTGACGACGCCGACGTCGGTCTTGTGCAACAGATCGGGCGAGGAGACCTTCATCACCACGGGGAAGCCGATCTCCTTGGCCGCCTTCGCGGCTTCGGCCGGCGACGCGCACAGCACATCCTTCGACGTCTTGATGCCGTACGCGCGGAGCAGCTGCTTGGATTGCCACTCCGAGAGCGCCTCACCCGGCGCGAGGCCCTCGAGCAGCTTGCGCGCCTTCTTCGCCGCAGCCGATGGTGTCGTGAGCGTCTCGGCGAACGGCGAGCGGTATCGCGCCGCGAACGACCAGTAGTCGACGTATGCCTTGACCGCCTTGACGCAGTTGGCGAAAGTGCGGAACACCGGGAGGCCACCGTCGAGCAGACGCTTGTAGTACGTGTCGTCGGTGCCCGCGGGCGCACCCCATACGACGAAGATCGGCTTCCTGGACGATCTCGCGGCTTCGACGATGTCGCGCGTGAACCGCTCGCTGAACACGGCGACGGCACCCGTGATCGGGATGACGAGGATGTCGACGTTCTTGTCGGCGAGGATCACGTCGATGATCTTCCGGCCGCGCGCGTCGGCGACCGGCGGTCCGCCGCAGTCGACCGGGTTGGACACACGCAGGTAGGCAGGGATCAGACCGTCGTGCAGCTGCTGCTGCGAGCCCTTGGTGAGATGCGGCAACGACAGCCCCGCATCGGCGAGGACGTCGGCCATGTGCGCCCCGGTGCCGCCGGAGATCGCGTACACGCACACTCCCGGCTCACGGCGTCGAGCCCAGGAGGGGATGTCGTCGGGGCGCGTACGCGCGAGTGCCATCGACACCTCCAAGAGGTCGTCGAGGCCGTCGACGCGCGTCACGCCGAACTGCCGGAACACGGCCGAGGTGACCGCGTCCGAACCGGTGAGGTGACCGGTGTGCGACTGGGCCATCGACCGTCCCGCGGCCGTCTTGCCGACCTTGACCATCACGATCGGTTTGCGCAGGCGGGCGGCATGGTCGGCGGCGAGCATGAGGGTGCGGCCGTCCTTGAAGCCCTCGATGTAGCAGGCGATCACCCCGACCTCGGGCTGGTCCGCGAAGTAGCGCGCGAAGTCCGCGAACTCCAGGTCGACTTCGTTGCCCGTGGGCGCCCAGTGGGTGAGGCGTATCCCGATCTCCTGGCCCTGGAACACCGGACGCCCTTGATGGCCGGACTGCGTGATGAGCGCAATCGAAGGGCCTTCGAGATCCGCGCGGAACTACTCGAACGCGTTGAGATTCGTATTGGGGCCCAGCAGGCGCACGTCACCGCTCTGCACCAGCTCTTCCAGGTGGCGCTCGCGGGTGGTGCCTTCCGCTCCGGTCTCCGAGAGGCCGGCTGCGAAGATCACTGCGAACCGAGCCTTGCGCTTCAGCACTTCCTCGAACGTCTGCTCGGCACGACCGGTGAGGATGATCGCCAGATCGAGATCACCGGGGATGTCGAAGATCGAGCGATAGCACTGGTGCCCGAGCACGGTCTCGTACTCGGGATGCACGGGGTAGAAGGTCGCCCCGTGCTGCGTCGCCCACTGGTCGAACTTTCGCGTCATCGCCGTGTTCGGCTTCGCGGACTGCTCCGATGCGCCGATGACCGCGATCGTCTTCGGATGCAGGAACGTGTCGATGTCGACGTCGCGCAGCCGCAACCGGCGACCGGAAGCGTCGAGCGGGGAGGCGTCGGGCATGGGCCGTCAGTATGACGGCCGCGTCAGGTCCACGGCCAACTTGGTAGCGTCACGAGAATGTCGGCATCGCTTTTGGTCGCACTCGCTTCTGACCGGGTATCCCGGCGTGCGACGTCGCGTTGCATGGTGCGGTGAGCGTCCGCGGGCCGGGTATCCCGGGCCGCAGCGAGCGCGACCAGAGATAATGCGGACGATCGCGATCGTGGGCATGTCGCTCGCGGGCCTACGCGCCGCCGAGACATTGCGCCGCGACGGCTTCGACGAGCGGGTCGTCGCGATCGGCGCGGAGCCCCACTTTCCCTACGACCGCCCCCCGCTGTCGAAAGAGCTGCTGCGCGGCGACTGGGAGCCAGACCAGCTGGTATTGCGCAAGCAGGGTATCGACGACCTCGACCTCGAGTGGCGGCTCGATGCCCGTGCGGTTGCGCTCGACGTCAAGGCCCGCGAGGTGGAGCTCCACGACGGCGAACGGATCCCGTTCGACGGCCTGGTGATCGCAACGGGGTCCACACCTCGGCGGCTCCCCGGTCAGCCGAATCTCGCCGGGGTGTTCACGCTGCGGACGCTCGATGACGCGCTCGCGCTGCGCGAGCTGCTCGACGCCGGCCCGAAGGTCGTCGTGATCGGCGCGGGGTTCATCGGCGCCGAGGTTGCCGCGACGTGCCGCATGCGCGGCCTCGACGTCACGCTGCTCGAGATGCTGCCCCAGCCGATGGTGCGGGGCCTCGGTCCCGAGCTCGGCCCGGCGATCGCCGGTGTGCACCGTGACCACGGCGTCGATCTGCGGACGAGCGTGCAGGTCGACGGCATAGAAGACGACGGCAACGGACAGGTTGCCGGCGTGCGGCTCGGCGACGGATCCCTGGTGGAAGCCGACGTGGTCGTCGTCGGCGTCGGCGTGGTCCCGGAGACAGGTTGGCTCGAAGGCTCCGGGCTCACGATCGACAACGGCGTCGTGTGCGACGCCTCCTGTTGCGCGGCGCCCGGCATCGTTGCCGCCGGCGACGTGGCGCGCTGGCCCAACGTTTTGTTCGACGGGACAGAGATGCGGCTGGAGCACTGGACCAACGCGACGGAGCAGGGAGTGCACGCGGCGCGCCGGCTGCTCGGCGACGAGAGCGCGTTCGCTCCGGTGCCGTTCGTCTGGTCCGACCAGTACGACCGCAAGATCCAGAGCGTCGGCCTCGTGTCCGCCGATGCGACCGTTCACGTCGCGCACGGCACGCTCGAGGAGCGTCAATTCGTCGCCTTGTTCGGCAAGGACGGCCGCCTCACCGGTGCGCTCGGCTTCAACCGCCCCCGCAACGTGATGCAGTACCGCAAGCTGATTGCCGAGCGGCGCTCGTGGGATGAAGCTCTCGAGCTCGCTCGCGCATGAGCGGGGGAGGCGCGTCGTGACGAGCGCCCGACAAGGGCAGCTGCTCACTCCGCGGTTCGTGCTCGTCGTCACGTGCGGGCTCTGCTACTTCCTCGCGCTGGCGATGTTGACGCCGGTGATCCCGCACTACGTCAAGGACCAGCTCGGGTTCGGCGATGCGGCCGTCGGTGTCGCGGTAGGCGCGTTCGCGGTGGGCGCGGTCGTGCTCCGCACGTACGCGGGGCGGGTCGGCGACACCGTCGGACGGCGGGCGCTGATCATCTGGGGCGCAGCAACTGTCGCCGCATCCACGCTCGTGTACGGGCTCGTGCACGCGCTCTGGTGGCTGATCGCGATGCGCGTGGTCACCGGTTTCGGCGAGGCAGCGTTCTTTGTCGGGGCCGCGACGATGATCACCGACCTTGCGCCACCCAACCGGCGCGGTGAAGCGGTGAGCTACTGGTCCGTCGCGGTGTACGGCGGCTTGTCGTTCGGCCCGGCGCTCGGCGACGTCCTGCGCGGCCACGACCGCTACATGCTCACGTGGGCGGTCTCGGCGTCGTTGGCGCTGACCGCCGCGGCGATCGGTATGTTCACGCGTGACGTGCCGCGTGAGCACGATGCCGAGGCGAACGGGCGGCTGTGGCACCCGGCTGCGCTGCGACCCGGTCTGGTGTTGTTCCTCGGGCTCATGCCGCTGTCGGCATTCACTCCGTTGCTGCCGCTGTACGTCGACCACGACGTTCACGCCTCCGCGGGCGCGATCTTCCTGCTCTACGGGATCTTGATCCTCGCCGTCCGCATCGTGGGTGCGCGCCTGCCCGACCGCATGGGCGCGCGCAATGCAGGCGGGTTCGCGCTGGCGTTCTCGGGGACGGGCATCGCCGTCATCGCGGCGTGGCCGACGATCACCGGGCTCGTCGTCGGCACCATCGTGTTCGCGTCGGGCATGTCGCTGCTCTATCCGTCGTTGTTGCTGCTCGCGCTCGGCGGCATCAGGGACTCCGAACGCGCATCGGTCGTCGGCACGTTCTCGTCGTTCTTCGACCTCTCGTCGGGCTTCGGCGCCGCGATCGCGGGCGTGATCGCGGAGTTCGCCGGGTACCGCGGCGCGTTCGCCGTGGCCGGCGGCACGTGTCTCGCGGGGCTGCTGCTCCTCCGCAACTCAGTGGCCGCACGCGACGCCTGACCATGCCCTCGCTCCTCGTCACCAACGACTTTCCACCGAAGCT
>DASQHW010000459.1:0-5298 GCA_035631895.1 Acidimicrobiia bacterium
GTCGTGCACGAGGTGCGTGGGCGGGGCTTGATGATCGGCATCGAGTTCCGGCGACCGCGGTCGATGCGACTGCGCGCCCAGTGGTCGCTGCTCGAATCGATGCGCACCGGGCTCTTCACCCAGCTGGTGGTCGTGCCGCTGTTCCGAGATCATCGCATCCTCACGCAGGTTGCGGCCGACAACCAGAACGTGCTCAAGATCCTGCCCCCGCTCATCACCACCGAGGAGCAGGCGAACGCGTTCGTCGAGGCACTCGACGACGTCCTGGGCAACCTCGAACGCTCGCTCGGGCTCGTCTTCGGCGTCGGCCGTTCGCTCGCGCTGCCGGCACTCCGCGCCGGGCGCTGAGACATCGCCCGCAGCGGGGCGGACTGCGCGGGACTTCAGCCCGCGGGAGTTCAGCGCGAGACGAGACCGGCGTACTCGGGATGCTCGGCGATGAACTCCGCGACGTACCAGCAGTGGGCGACGACCGTGCCGCCGTTGCGGCGGACATCGTCGAGGGCGTGGCGGACGAGCTCGGCGCCGAGGCCCTGGCCGCGCATCGACCACTCGATCTCGGTGTGCGGGAAGACGAACGTGTCGTCCTCCTGCTGGTAGTCGGCGAACCCGACGACGCGGTCGTCCACCGAGATCTCGTAGCGGGAACGGGCACGGTTGTGCTGCACGGTCGCGGCCATGCCCGTTCTTACCCCGTACGTCGTCGCGAACCGATCAGGCGATCAGCTCCGCGAGGCCGTCGAGATCCGGATGTGTCAGCTTCCCGGGAATGTCGAGCACGCGCTGCATCCGGGCGACCGACCGGCGGTCGGCGTGCGGCACGAACGAGACCACGACGCCGGCCGCGCCGGCGCGTGCCGTGCGGCCCGAGCGATGGAGGTACGCCTTCTCGTCCTCGGGCGTGTCGAAGTGCACCACGCAGGCGACGTCATCCACATGGATGCCCCGCGCGGCAACGTCGGTCGCCACCAGGGCGTCGACCTTGCCGGCCCTGAAGTTCGCGAGAGCCCGGTCGCGCTGATTCTGTGAGCGTCCGCCGTGGATGGCTTCGGTGCGGACACCGTTGCGTGAGAGCTGTGTCGCGAGGCGATCCGCACCGCGACGGGTCCGGCAGAAGATGATCGTCGGGCCTGCGACCGGCACCAGGTCGGCGGCGACGCCGGTGCGGTTCGGGCCTTCGACCCGCCAGAACACATGGTGTGCGCTGCGGCCGTCGGCTTCGGGTTCTCCGATGTCGTGGCGCACGGCGTTGTGCTGGTAGTCGCGGGTCAGCACGCCGACCGCGCCGTCGAGCGTGGCGGAGAACAACAACGTCTGACGCTTGCGGGGCGTGAGGTCGAGCAGCCGCCGGACCTCGGGAAGGAAGCCCATGTCGGACATGCGGTCGGCCTCGTCGACGACGACCACCTCGACCGCGTCGAGCGAGAGTGCGTTCTGGCGGACGAGGTCTGCGAGACGACCCGGGCAGGCGACGAGCACGTCGACGCCGCGGTTCAGCCGGCGACGCTGGGGCTCGTAGCCCACGCCGCCGTACACCGCGAACACACGCCGCGCGCGCGACGCGGCCAGCGGTTCGAGCGCCCGGCAGATCTGCGCGGCGAGCTCGCGGGTGGGTGCGAGGATCAACGCGGTCGGCCGGCGCTTGTTCGCCCGCGTGATGCGTGTCAGCAGCGGTACGCCGAACGCGATGGTCTTGCCGGAACCGGTCGGTGCGCGGCCACAGACATCACGACCGGCGATCGCGTCGGGAATGGTGGCGGACTGCACTTCGAAGGGTTGGTGGATGCCGCTCGTCGCGAGCGCGGCGACGAGATCGCCGGGCACGCCGAGATCGGCGAATGTGTACGACACGAAAAATCCTCTCCCGCCGTGGCGGGTCGTCGACTGGGGCTGCGCACTCACTCGAGCGGGCCCACAGGGAACGAATCGAGAGGCGGCCGGGCGATGTGAGAGCCACACGACTCGGCCGCACGAGAGCGAACGCACCGCAATGCGGTACGACGCCAGATTAGCAGGTTGACAGGTCGGCACTGTCGACCCTCATCGACAACGGTTTCCCGTTCCCGCGGCACGCGTGACGATCGGGTTACCAACGTCTGGTCCATGCGAGTGCACGAACGTGTGCGCGGAGTGCACGCGTGGTAAGAGGTATGCGCACGCGCGACGGGAGGGGCCCGATGGACGGAAGCAGAACACGCGTATCCATCGCCGTCGCTCTCACGGTCGCGGTCGTCGTCGTCGATCAAGCAGCCAAGGCCCTGGCGGAACGTGCCCGGCCGACGACGCCGAATCCTGCGCTGGCGTTCAACATCGCGACCGGGCCGGCACGTGTCCTGGCCGTCTTCTGCATCCTGATGCTCGGGTTGTTCCTGTGTGTGATCGGTCGGTGGACCGTACAGATCGGCATCTCACCCGCGTTCCTCGCGTTGATCGCGGGCGGCGGAATCGGGAACACCCTCGACCGAGTTCGCCTGGGCGCAGTCCGCGATTTCATCCCGACGCCGTGGGCGATCGTCAACGTTGCAGACATCGCCGTCGCAGCCGGCGTCCTCGCGCTCGTCGTCGCAACGATCGCCCGCGTTCGATCTCTACGGCTCGCGTCCTGCCGCATCGCACTCGATCTCCCGACGCTGCGCGCAACGATCGTTCGCGACAACACCATCTGACACGCCCGCGCCGCGGTTGCGCCTGCGTCCCTAGGCTGCGCCGCCGTGGCGGTCCTGCTGGGCTTCTTCGTGGCGATGGCATTCGGCGCCGGCGACTTCGTCGGCGGTCGTGCCTCGATGCACGCATCGACGTCCGCGGTGCTGGTGGTGTCGCAATCGGTCGGGGTCGTGGGCTCCCTGGTGATCGCGTTGCTCGTGGGCGCCCGCGTCGCGCCCCACGACCTGGTGTTCGGCGCGTGCGCGGGCGCCGCGACGGCCGTCGGGCTCGGACTGCTCTACCGCGGCCTCGCAACCGCGGCGATGGGCGTCGTCGCGCCTGTCACCGCGGTCGTCGGTGCCGGCGTGCCGGTCGGGTGGGGCCTCGCGCGCGGTGAACGTCCGTCGGTGTTGGTCCTTACCGGCATCGTGATCGCGGTCGCTGCCGGCGCTGTGATCGCGCGCGAACCGGGCGCGCGCACCGAGCGCTTCGCGCCGGGTGTCGTCGCGGCCGCCGCTGCAGGCGCCGCCCTCGGAAGTTCCCTGATATTGCTGTCGGAGACGTCCCCGGCGTCGGGCATGTGGCCGGTCTTCGCAGCGCGCGCAGCGGGCTTCGCGGTCGCGATCGCGGGCGTCGCCGTGTTCCGCATCCGGCATGAGATCCGGTTCCCGCGTGGTCATGCACTCTTCTATGCGCTCGTCGCGGGCACGCTCGACGTCACCGCGACGTCGCTGCTGCTGCTTGCGGTCCGCAAGGGACTCATCTCCGTCGTCGCCGGCGTCGCAGCCCTCGCGCCCGGCTTCACGGTGCTGCTCGCGTGGGCGGTGTTGCGGGAACATCTGCGGATCGAACAGCGCGTCGCGATCGCGGCCGCGCTCGTCGGCCTCGTGCTCGTCGCGACCGGCTGAACGCCCGCTTCCCGAAGCCCGACTCATGCCGCCCCACCCAGCCTGATGGGCCTAGGGCGTTCGGCTCATTTACGGCGAATAGGCAGTTTTAGGCTTGTATGGCAATTGCCCGTTGGATGATGATTGCCGTGGCACTCACGAAGAGTGGCGGGCACGGAGCTTCGTCCCGCCGGTACCGAGACAACGGGTGGGGGCCGATACCGGCAAGTTCTGAAGGCAAGTGCAATGCAGGGGCAATGGGGGCGGACGTGATGATCCGCAGGCTGTGTTTGGTCGCCGGGCCTGCGAGGAGCGAGTGGCGAAACCGACGCCAAGTCGAACTTCACACTCAATCCAGGGAGCATCATGAAACTGTTCGGTTCAAAGAAGCGGAAGCTCATCGCGGGGGGCGTGGCGCTCGTCGCCACCGCCGGCCTCGCGACCGGGGCGTTCGCGTACTTCACAGCGAACGGCAACGGCACCGGTGGTGCGGCGACCGTTGGCGACACGACCGGCTGGACGGTCAACAACTTCAACACTTCGGGCACCGATCTGTACCCCGGTTCGGGTAGCCAGACGGTGTCCTACGACGTCACTAACGCCAGTGCTGGTGACCAGCACCTGAACAGCATCGTGGCAACGATCTCCGTTGACACCGCCTCCGGGGATGCCAAGGACGCAGCCGGCAACGTCATCGCCGGGTGCAAGGCCATCTGGTTCAGCGTCGACAACACTGGTCACGCGGCGTACGCGACCCTCGCTGCCTCTGGCACCGAGAGCGGCACGGCGGTGGTCACGATGCCGAGCAACACGATCGACAACCAGGATGCATGTCGGACACACGCACCCGCGGTGAAGATCGTCGCCAGCTAGGACTGCGCGCAGTTCGAGGGTGTGAGCGTCGGCTCAAGCTCCCTCGGCTCAACTCGGTCGGACAGCCGGACCCGTGGATTGCATCGGCGGGTTCGGCTGACCACCGAGGGTTCCGTCGGTGTGGTCAGCGATAGGTAGCAGAGCTCGCCTCTCTGAGATCTATCGGTGCTCTCACCTCGATGGTGTGGGTCTCAAAGGAACAGTGACGTGACGATGATTCGGCGAGTGAGCGCAGTAGGACGACGGGGCGGTTTCGCCGCGTCTGTGCTCGCACTCGTCGGCGTGCTGCTCAGCGGCTACTTCGTCACGCTCGCGTTCGCCGCATCGAAGCCTCCCGCTCCGACGATCACCGGGGGCCCGTCGAACCCGACGGCCACCGCGACGACCGCGTCGGCGACGTTCTCGTTCACGGACTCGGCCGGGCTCACGTTCAAGTGCTCGCTCGATGGTTCCACGTTCACGACCTGCACAAGCTCCAAGACCTACTCGGGGCTCGCGCAGGGCAATCACACCTTCGCCGTCTAAGCCGTGTCGGGCTCCTCGACGAGCAACGCTACGAGTTTCTCCTGGGCGATCGTCCCCCCGACCCCGACGATCACCGGTCATCCGGCGAACCCGACCGGTTCGACGTCAGCCTCGTTCACATACACCGACACCCAATCGGGCGTGACGTTCCAGTGCGCACTTGACGCCTCGAGCTTCAGCAACTGTGCGGCGGCCGGCATCACCTACAACAACTTGGCGGGCGGCAGCCACACGTTCCGGGTCCAGGCGCAACACGGCACCACCCCGCCGAGTCAGGCCGCGACGTTCGCGTGGGTCATCGACAAGACCGCACCCACCATCGCGTTGACCTTCCCGGCGAACGGCGGTGCCTACAACGCGGCGGGTTGGA
>DASQHW010000460.1:0-4546 GCA_035631895.1 Acidimicrobiia bacterium
CGTGTGGTGCTGCTCGGGCCGGCGCATCGCGTCGCGTTCGACGGATGCGCACTCCCTCGAGCCGATGCGTTCCGCACGCCGCTCGGCGAGGTGGCGGTCGACACCGAGGCGCGCACCGTGCTGGCCGGCATGCCCGGAGTCGTCGTCGACGACCGGCCGCACGCGCACGAGCACAGCCTCGAGGTGCAGTTGCCGTTCCTGCAACGCGTCCTCCCGTCGTTCACGCTGGTGCCCCTCGTGGTCGGCCGGTGCCCGGCCGGCACGGTTGCGCATCTGATCGGCGCGGTCTGGGGCGGGGCCGAGACCGTCGTGCTGGTGTCGTCGGATCTCTCGCACTACGAGGAGTACCGGTCGGCCGCGCGACACGACGCGCAGACAGCAGCCTCGATCGTGGAGTACGCGTCCGGCGCGATCGGTCCTTACGACGCGTGCGGCGCGTACCCGCTCCGCGGACTGCTCGAGGTCGCACGCGAACATGCGCTCGTACCCGCCGTCCTCGACGTCCGGTCGTCCGGCGACACTGCCGGGACCACCGACCGGGTCGTCGGCTACGGCTCCTTCGCGCTTGCAGGCGCGTCACGATGAGCGGTCTGTGCGACATCGCGCTGGAAGCGATCGCGACCGCGCTCCCCGACGGTGAGCGACGGATGCCCACGCTCGACGGTCTACGCCCCGCGCTCCTGGAGCCCGCTGCGACCTTCGTGACGCTGGAGCGCGATGACCGCCTGCTCGGATGCGTGGGCAGCCTGCACGCGCGCCGGCCGGTCGCGATCGACGTCGCCGAGCACGCGCTCGCAGCCGCGTTCGACGATCCGCGGGTTCGCGTCGTCACGCAGGCCGACTTCCCCGAGATGTCGGTGAAGGTTTCCGTGCTCTCGAGCTCGACACGCGTCCCGGCCTGCTCGTACGAGGAGCTGCGCGCGTGCCTACGGCCGGGCATCGACGGCTTGACGGTCGAGACGAATCTCCTCCGGTCCCGTGCGACCCTCCTGCCGTCCGTATGGCCGAAGGTGCGAGGTCGTGACGAGTTCCTGGACGCGCTGTGGCACAAGGCCCGCCTCAGGGCTCGCGCGTGGCCGAAGGACATTCGCGTCTTCCGCTACACCACCGTCGAGGAATGCGATCCCGGTCCTCGACCCGCGCCCGGACGACCCGCTCGCCGCTAGCGTTGGCGGCCGTGACCTCGCCGCTGTGCACGCTCGACGTCGCGCGCATGCGGCGGGGACGCATCGAGAAGGTCCGCACCGCGATGGATGCGGCGGGCGTGGACGTCCTGCTGTGCTGCTCGCAGAGCAACGTGTCGTATGTGACCGGTGCGCGCGTGCCCTCGGGCGATCATGCCCGCGCGGGGTGGTGGCGGCCCGTCGCGGTCTTCCGGCGTGAAGAGGACTGGCCACACCTGTACACGTGGTTTCCCGACGGCGCGCCGGCGGACCTGCCGGCCGAACACCTTCGCGCCGGCGTCAGGGTCGAGGCGGCCGACGGGGCCGAGCAGCTCGCACGCGCGCTGCCGAGGGGCGTGCTCGCGCTCGACGACGCTCCCTTCCCGCTGTGGCAGGCGGTCCGTGATCGAAACCCCATCGATGCCAGTGTCGTGCTCGCGCCGGCCAAGCTGACGAAGACGCGCGACGAGCTCGAGTGCATCCGTCAGGCGCAGTCACTCAACGAGCGCGCGATGCGCGCGGTTCGTCCGCTCGCGGTGCCGGGTGCACGCGCCACCGATCTCTCGGGGGCGTTCCTTCGTGCGGTCGCGGAGCTCGGCGCGCACGCGAACACCGTTGACCCGGTGTTCCAGGTGATGCCGGCATCGGTCGGCGCCGGCCCCTACTCGGTCACCGGCGAGACCGTGTTCCCGCTCCCGACACGGGAGCAGCGGCTCGCGGCGGGCGACGTCATGTGGGTCGACAGCGGCATCAACCTCTACGGCTACGCGTCGGACTTCGGTGCGACGTGGATCATCGGCCGTGAGCCGGACGATCGAGCGCGCGTGCATTTCGCCCGCTGGCGCGACGTCGTCGACCACGTGCTCGCGGTCGTGCGCGCCGGCGCGACCGGCGCGGACCTCGTCCGCGCCGCCGGAACGCACCACGGCGAACGGCCATGGCTGTCCTACTTCTACCTTGCGCACGGCATTGGCACCGACAGCGCGGAGATGCCGTTCGTCGGCACTGATCTCGGCGACGGCTTCGACGCGTCGTTGGTGTTGGCGCCGGGCATGGTGCTCGTCTTCGAGCCGGTCATCTGGGAGGACGGCACTGCCGGGCACCGGTCCGAGGAGATCGTCGCGGTCACCGCGGACGGCTACGAGTGGCTGTCGTCGCGCGCGGAGCTCGACGGAGGTTTGAGCTCATGAGACTCGACGTGGTACTCGAGGAGATGACGCGTCGCGGCATTGACGCGATGGTGTTGGGCCGCGAGGCAAACGCGCGCACCGTCGCGGACACCAGACGCCTGTGGCTCGCGGGCACGCGCGCGTTCGCGCCCGGCTGCGTGGTCGTCCGCGACGGGGCGGCCGTACACGTGCTCGCGAACAGCGACGACGCCGTACCCGAAGGGTTCCCCGCCGACCGGCTGTACGGCATCACGTGGAACCCGGAGAAGCTCCTCGCTGTGCTTGCCGCGATCCCGGGTTTGTCCCACGCCGGCCGTGTGGCGGTCGACGGCATGACGCCGATGATGCACACCCTGCTCTCGGCAGTCGCGCCCCGGGCTGAGCTTGTCGACGCGGCACCGCTGTTCGCCGCGTTGTGGGCGGTGCCCGACACCGAGCGCGTCGACGGGGTACGCGCCGCGGCCGACGTCGCGAAGGCCGGCCTGGCAGCGATGGCCGGCGCCCTTCGTCCCGGCGTGCACCCGCATACGTTGCGCGGCGTCTGCGCCGAGGTGTTCGCGTCGTTCGGCGTGACCACCCCGGCGTTCGAGGCAGTCGTCGCGCCGCTCGACGGCAACACGTCGACGTGGCTCTCGCCCGAGCGCATCCTCGCGGCACACGAGCGCGTCGTCATGCGCGCAGGCGCGCTGCGCGACGGCTGGGAGGCGTCGGTCTCGCGTACGTACCGTCTCGGGGCCGATTCGGTGACCGCGCAGCCGCCACCGGAACAATGGCATTCGATCCTCGCCGGTTGTCGCGTCGGATCGACCGCGGGTGATCTGCGCGCCCGCGGGGCCGTGGTCCACGGCGTCGGCCGCGGCGTCGAGTCATGGGACGACGACTTCACGCTCGTTGCAGGCACGACGTGCGCGCTGGAGGTGTCGGGCCCGGAGGTCGTGCACCAGGACGTCCTCCTCATCGGCGCGCAGTCCGCGGAGGTCCTGACCTCCTGACCTCACGCGTGTGCGGTCACACGCTCCGGGTCCTCCCTCCCGGATAGCCGCCACCGCCGTAGCGGTCGTCGAGCGCGTCGTAGTCGGGCGTCGAGCCTCGACGCGGGATGGCGTCGGCAAACTCGACGGAGCGCGGCTTCTTGTACGACGCGATGCGCTCCTTGCAATGCGTGATCAGCTCGTCGCCCGTCACGCGTGCACCGGCGCGCACCACGACGATTGCCTTGACCGACTGCACCCACCTCTGGTCGGGGATGCCGATCACCGCGCAGTCGGCAACGGCCGGATGTTGCCTGAGGCAGTTCTCCACCTCGGCCGGATAGATGTTCTCGGCCGCCGACTTCAGCATCCGCGTCTTGGGGCCGACGAACGAGAAGGAGCCGTCGACCTCGAATCGACCGAGGTCGTTCGTGTGGTGCCAGCCGTTGCGCGCCCGCTCCTCGTTCAACGTCGTCCGGTTCCAGTAGCCGCACATCACGGTGAGCCCTCGCACGACGATCTCACCGACATCGCCGGGCGGCAGCTCGATGTCGTCGCCGTCGACCACGCGCACGTCGACAAGGGGTGAAGGTCGACCGTGCGTGCCTGCTGCGCCGACACCGAGCAGGTTGAACGTCGCCATCCCCATGACCTCGGACTGGCCGTACCCGCCCGCATGACGCCCCCACGGGCTGTCGTCGGATTGCACCCACGCGTCGAACGCGGGGTTGCCGCGCTTCCCGCGAAACGACGAGAGGTCGAAACGATCGTCGTGGTTGGCGGCGACGATGGCGTCGACCATCGGCCCGACGACGAAGCCGCCGGTGCAACGATCGCGCTCGATCGCGGTGCACAGCGCCTCGCCGTCGGAACGGCGGAGGAACACGTTCGTGCCTCCGCTGACGAACGTCGAGAGGTTCGGCATGAACGTGCCGATATGGAAGAGCGGGCCCGAGTTCAAGAACACGTAGCCGGCGTCGATGCCCGACCACGGCGCCATCAGCAGCCCCTGCGCGACCAGCGCGCGGGAGGGCAGCATCGCCGCATTGGGCTGCCCCTCGAACGCCGCGGTGTAGATCAGCAGCAGCGGCGAAGAGTCGTGCGCGTCGCCGTCGGGATCGGGCGCCCCGGACGGGATCTCCGCGAGCAACGCCTCGTATTCGCCAGTGTCGTGGCCGATCCACCGGGCCCCGCCGCTGCTCGCCTCGTCACGACCCGCCTGCACCGTCGCGCCGATCTCTTC
>DASQHW010000461.1:0-2965 GCA_035631895.1 Acidimicrobiia bacterium
CGCGCCGTGGACGAAGGCCTCGAGCGCGGCGAGCGCTGCGACAAGGTCGCGCAACGCGCCGCGAGCTCGGAGTGAGTCGTCTCGGAGCGCTTCTGCGACCGAGCGGCGACCCGCGAGCACGTCGCGGACGAGCGCACGCGATGTCGCAACCGTGACAAGCGCGTCGCCGTCCGGTTGACATACTCGAGGTTCGCCCCGCATCACCGTCACGTCGAACACCTCGTCGTCAATGGCGATGCGTACGCGACGTTCGCCGAGACGACGCGCGATCTCGCCATGGGCCGTTTGCGCTTCGGCGGCAAGAATGCAGAACGCATGTGCGAGCCGTCCCGCGACGTGCGCAGAGGCCGGGTCGAGGTCAGTGGAGGAGCTCGAAGACACCCGTCGCCTCCACATCGAGGTCGCGACCTGCGACGCGACCGCGGGCCCTGATTCGGCCACTGATCTCGTTCAGCAACACGACCCCCATCGTGTCGACTTCGTCGGGTACGACGACTCGTACGTACTCGGCCGGCTCGAATGTCATCTCGAGGACGTCGTGTCCCCGGCCCCGGATGACGATGCGAGCGGGCACGTCACTGGCCGAACCGGGCGTGAGCATGCTCATCACGGGCGGCAGTGTCAGCGAGGGGGCGCGGCGGAGAAACCCTTCGTGCTCCATCGTCATCGCGAAGTCACGCCAGAGTGCGACGGGCTCGTGTTCGTGCCACGCGTAGAGCGCCTGCCGGGTCGCACACCTGCGGGAGCGGTCGGTCATTCGCATGCACACGATCGTCCACGGATCTGCAGGGTCACGTGGCAGGACCGAGCCCCACTCCCACCCGAAATCGTCGCCCCATCGGAAGCGGCCCCAATTGTGGTCGTGGTACGCGGGCGCGCCGTGGAGAGTTGTGCGCGTCGTACCGACCCAGACGTCGCCGTGCGCGATCAGCCGGGGAACGAACAGCCATGACAGGCGGGCACCCGGTGCGAGGGGTTGGTTGTTCACCACGAACGGGATCGATGCCGGCGCGAACCGGAGATGCGCGCGGAGACCTATCGCCGACAGCCACAGCGTGAGCTCGTATGTGCCGTCGACGAGCGCGAATCGACATGGCCCGAACCGAGCCCCGACACGGCCGCTGCGCGCCTCACACTCGGTCGCGTCGAACGTTTCGACGACGCCGATCCATTCGTCGTGACGGACGAGCGCGATCACGCGGTGTGCAGTGCCATCGGGGCGGTCGATGACACTGAAGTTCACGATCAACCGGAAGTGATCGTCGTGCACGACGAAGTGGTACCACTCGTTGTGGGGCACGGCCTCGCCAAATGCTCGGCGCGATCCGCGCATGAAGTCACTATCGTTGAGGACGTCGGAGCCGGTCATCGCGTCAGGCTCGCGGGAACGGTTGCGGTCAGAGGCTCACTCTCGGTCGGCTCGTACGGCGCCGCCGGAGCTCGATCGACGAGGGTCGTCAAGCGGTCGTGCATCGCGACGACGCCGAGGAGCAGCGCGACGAACGGCTCGACCGCGTCGGTCTCGCTGCGCGGTGCAGCCGGAGCGGGCTCGGTCGCGTCCGGAAGCACTCTTCGTACGGTGGAGAGCGCGCTGATCGCGCCGAGCATCACGCCGAGCGGCACGTTGCCGTGACTGAACTGCGCGTCGAGCGCCGTGAGCTCGGTCACGCGAGGCCCTCGGGGAGCAGCGCGGCGACGACGCGGTCGACACGCCCGATCGAAGCGAGATCCGAGAGGAGGTCGACCCAGGCGTCCGGAACGCCGCCCTGGTCGTTGTGGTCGTCGAACACATTGAGCGTCGTCGCCTCCCAGATCTGGCGCAGACGCTCCACCTCCGGTGCGTCGCGTAGGACAGCGAGCCATGCCACCCCGTCGTCTGTCGCAGCGAACCGCCGTCCCTCCGCCACGAGAAAAGACGTGAGTGCGTGGCCTACGGCCGGTTGCGACAGCACCATCTCACGGACGCGACCCAGGAGCTCGACGACGCGTCGCTCGTCCTCCGAGAGGTCCGCCGGCAACGGCCGTGGCGTGGCCCGCGACATCGGCGAACCCGCCGCCCGCAGCGCGTCCCGCAAACGCTCGACCTCGGCGACGAGCAAGCCGAGCACCCGGGGATCAGGCCCCGGCCGGCCCTCGCGCTGCGGGAGCATCATCGGGTTCGCTCGTGCACGTACTCGACCAGGTTCTCGATGATCGTGCGGTGCGACGACGGAGGGATCCAGTCGAGTTGAGCGAGTCGATCAGCCGCACCTTCGGCATAGCGCCGCGCAACGCGTGTCGCGTGCTCTGCGGAGCGCTGACGTTCGAGCAGACCGAAGAGCCATTGGACGTCGCTCATCGACTTGCTCGCCGATCTGGCACCCCAGACGGCGTCCTCGAGCGTCGCCCGACCTTCGGGGGTCAGCGCGCCGTCGATGACCAGTTGCGTGAGCACGCTCCGCATCCGCGTCATCTCGTCGCTCGGTGGACGCGCCTTGTTGAGGATGTCGACCGCTCGATCCCGCTCGGCGGGCGGCGCGGTCCGGAGCGCGTGCAGCAGGATGAGCGTGCGCTTCCCTTCCCACAGGTCCCCACCGATCTCCTTGCCGTACTCCTCCGGGTCGGCACGGACGTTGAGCAGATCGTCCGTGATCTGGAACGCGATGCTCAGCTCCTGTCCGAAAGCGACGAGCTGATCGACCTCGTCGTTCGACGCGCCGGCAGCGATCGCTCCAACCTGCATTGGCACGATGAAGCTGTACCAACCCGTCTTCTGCACCACCATCTCGATATATGCGTTGTCGTCGAGGTCGCACTCGTTGTGGCGGATCCAGTCGAGCTCGACCGCCTGGCCCTCGACCGATTCGCGCGTCATACGTGCCACCGCCTCGAGGATGCGCAGCGCCGGGCCCAACCCGACGACTTCAACGTTGTCGAGGAGTGGCTTCAGCGAGAGGCAGAGCATTGCGTCGCCCACGTTGACCGC
>DASQHW010000462.1:0-2552 GCA_035631895.1 Acidimicrobiia bacterium
GGTGTTGCTCGTAGTGATCGGCGCGATCTTGTGTGTGACCTACCGCGCGTATGCGTCGCTGCGTCAACGCCACGCGAGCTTGGAGTTGCTGTATCAGTTCACCCAGGCCGTGCGCTCGTCGGGCAACGCCGAGCAGATCGTGACCGACGTCCTCGCGCAGGCCCGGCAGTTGGTGCGGGCCGAGATCGCCGAGCTGGCGATTTTGCCGTCGGGTGACCATCAAGGGATCGATTGGTTGGTGCTCGAGACCGACGCCGAGGTACCGGTCCGCACGGTGGAGCCGTCATTGCATCCTTCGCTCGCGGCGCTGCTGGAGAGCGGCGGCCACGTCGTCGGTGCCAAGACCGCACGCGATCCTCGGATCCGGGCGCATCTCGCACAGCGCGGGCACCGAGACTGCATCGTCGCGCCGCTGATCGCCGAGGATCAGGTGATCGGTGTGTTGACGGTCGCGAACCGGCTCGGCGACGTGAGTACCTTCGATGCGCAGGACGGACGGTTGTTCGAGACGATCGCCGCGCATACCAGCGTCACGTTGCAGAACGCGCGGCTGGTTGACCGTCTTCGCCATGAGGCGCTGCACGACAACCTGACCGGCCTGCCGAACCGCGTGTTGTTTCAACAGCGCCTTGCCGATGTGCTGGCGCGCCGGCGCCCGACGGATCCGCAAGTTGCGGTGATGTTGATCGACCTCGACCGGTTCAAGGAGATCAACGACACTCTCGGCCACGCTGCCGGCGACCTGCTGCTGCAAGAAGTTGCAATGCGTCTTCGCCGGACGGTCGCGGACCGGGTGACGGTCGCACGGCTCGGCGGCGACGAGTTCGCGCTCCTCGATCCCGCGCAGAGCGGGCGGGACGGGGCGGTCGCGCTGGCCCGGAGCCTCCGGACGGAACTGCACCGGCCGTTCGCGTATCAGGATCTGGATCTCGAGGTGAGCGCAACCGTGGGCGTGGCGGTCGCACCCTCGGACGGCCGTGACGCCTCGACGCTGCTGCGTCGCGCCGATGTCGCGATGTATGCGGCCAAGAACACCGCGACCGGCGTGGCCGCGTACGGCGAGAACCTCGATGAGCACAGTCCGCGCAAGTTGGCGCTGGTCGGTGAACTTCGCAGCGTGATCGAGAACGAAGGCCTCGTGCTGCACTACCAGCCGAAGGTCGACATCGCGACGTCCGCAGTGATCGGGGTCGAGGCCCTCGTGCGCTGGCCCCATCCGGTCGAAGGTCTCGTACCGCCCGACGAGTTCGTCCCGATGGCCGAACGCACCGGGTTGATCGGCCCCATGACCGACTTCGTCCTACGCACCGCTCTGGCGCAGTGCCGGCGCTGGGCGGAGTCCGGTCACGACCTGTCGGTCGCGGTGAACCTGTCGGCTCGAAGCCTCCTCGACGCCGATTTGGTCGACGACATCGCGCGGGCGCTCGCCGGGTCCGGCGTGCATGCGCGCCAACTCGTCTTGGAGATCACCGAGACGAGCGTCATGTCCGATGCCGAATACGCGATGCGGGTCCTGCAACGTCTCTCGTCGATGGGTGTCACCCTGGCGATCGACGACTTCGGGACCGGATACTCCTCACTGGCATATCTCAAGCGCCTTCCCGTCAACGAGGTGAAGATCGACAAGTCCTTCGTGCTCAACATGGAGCACGACGACAACGACGCGGTCATCGTGCGGTCGATCATCGACCTCGCCCGCAACCTCGGCCTGCGAGTAGTTGCCGAAGGCGTCGAGACCACCACGAGCTGGGATGCGTTGCGGGACATGGGCTGCGACATCGCCCAGGGATACGTCATCAGCCGGCCACTCCCTACGGAACAGTTCGAGGCCTGGCTCACCACCGTGACGCCACGCACCCTCGAGGCAGCGCGGTGACGGCAGAGATTCCTGCGCTGCACACCGAGCGGCTCACGCTGCGAGGCTTCACCCAGCAGGACTTCGAGCCGTTGCTCACCATCGTCGCCGACCCTGAAGTGGTCCGCTATCTCGACGACGGCGCGCCCATCAGCCGTGAAGAGTGTTGGCGCGGCATGGCGCTGTTCGTCGGCCACTGGCATCTCCGCGGCTACGGGTACTGGGCCGTCGAAGACCGCCGCACCGGCGATCTCCTCGGCCGCATCGGCCTCTACAACCCCGAAGGGTGGCCCGGCCTCGAGCTCGGATGGCTCCTACGACGCGACGCGTGGGGCAAGGGCCTCGCCACCGAAGGCGCTGCCGCCGCGCTCGACTACGCGTTCGACGTTGTCGGCGCCGACCACGTCATCAGCCTCATCGACCCCCGCAACGAACGCTCCATCCGCGTCGCCGAAACGATCGGTGAGCGATACGAACGCGAGCTCGTGCACAAGAACCACGCGGTCGTCGTCTACGCCACCCGTCAACGGCCTCCGCGCGACTGACCTTCACGCGGAATCGCCGTGGTCCACAACTGTTCCGGCAGTTGCAGACCACGGCGACGATGCGTCAGCTCCAGGAAGAACCACTCCAACTGGAACCGTTCCAGCTGGACCCGTTCCAGGACGACCCGCTCCAGGACGAGCCGCTCCAACTC
>DASQHW010000463.1:0-5201 GCA_035631895.1 Acidimicrobiia bacterium
GAGCGCGCCTCCGAGCCGTGCGGCCGTGACGGCGAGCACGGTGCCTGCCGCGACCGCCGTGCGCTCGACCACGCCGTAGACGACGCAATCGAGTGTTCCGTCGCGGCGTCCCCACACGTCGACGCGTGCGGCGCCCCACTCGCCCTCGTCACCGAATCGACGGCGGAACCGCGCGCGCTTCGGTGGCTCGCCGACCTGGAGGCTGAGACGTGGAACTGCACCGAACGCGTCCACGAGCAGCGCGGTGCTACCGGTCACCGTGCGACAGTCGCGTCCACCGATCGGTTCGGGGAACCACACGAGGTTGTCGCCATGGGGGTGTTCCTCACGCCACGAGCCGTCGTGCCAGGTGTGCACCAGCACGCGTCGCTCGTGGCGAACGGTGTCGACGCAGGCCGGTCCGCCCCATCCGGTACGGGCGACTCTTATCTCGTCGACCTTCTCGAACATGGTCGCCGCATGAGACGCCAGCACGTCGGCGAGACCTGGCGCGAGACCGCAGCCGACGGCGATCGTCACGTCGGCACCTCTCGCGTTCGGTGACAGCGCGCGCAGCTGTTCGATTGCGTCGTGCTCGTCGTCACTCGACGCCACCGGTACGCCGGCCGCGATCGCCGCCGACACGACGGTGTGGTCGACACCGCCCGGGAGCGCGGTCGCGATCACGTCGACGTCAGAAGGAATGGGATCTCCCGGCGCGAAATCGATCGCAGTGGCATCGGGGCCGAGCGCTTCGGCGACTTCGGCGAGCTGCGTGTCGTCACGATCGGCGAGCAACAACCGGTCGACGGCGGGCGTGTCGATGAGCTGCCGGGCGGCGCGTGTACCAACCGCACCCAGGCCGACGACAAGTGCGGTCGTCATCAGCGGAAGTCGGGGCCCTCGAGCTCGCGCCACCCTCCGCTCGTTGGTGGGACGCCACCTTTGCCGCGCAGCTTTGCGATCGCGCCGACGAGGCCGGCGACACCGAGGACGACCAACAGCCGGCGAAAGGCCTTCACGAGCCGGAGTGTATCCAGCGGCCATTCGAGCAGTGCATGCCGATACATGTACCCTGCCCGGATGGCGTCGTGGGGCCGCCAGGTCATCTCCATTTCACTCTTGGGCGTTGCCGCGTGCGGCGGCACGAGCAGCAGGCGGAAGGCCATCCCGCGCACCACGGCACCGAGCCGTCGCCGGATCGATACTCGAGGACGACGCGGTGCACCTGTGAAGCGCGTTGCTGCACTCACTGCCACGTTCATCTGGTTGGCTTCCGGATCGGCTGGTGCGGACGTCCGATCCGGTGGTTCGCTGGACGAGAAGGGCGACATGGAAGTGGGCGTCACATACTCGAGCCCGGGGTCGAGCACGGCGAACGGGGCTGCGACGCGTCCTGCTTCGCTCGTTGCGTATTCCATCGTCTCGGAACGCGCGCGCTCCGGAAGCTTGGCGGGCTGGTGCGCCCTGCCGGGGAACGCGCTCGGCGTCGAGTATCACATCGTCGGTACGGCACCCAACGGCCAGGTCGTGGCCGACTACCGAGTCTGCGTACCGATTCAGCCGGCCGGCGACGCAGCGAACTTCGCGCTGCCCCGACCACCCACCCTTGAGGAGACCTGGCGGGCGGCACGCCTCCCGGCGCCGACCGTCCTCACCGATCCCGCCGCACGCGGCATCACCGGGCTCGACACCCGGATCTGGACCACGGGAGCGCACACCGCGAGCATCGCCGCGGCCGTCCGCGGCTACCGGATCGTCGGCACCGCGACGCTCGACCACTACACGATCAGCGTCGACGGCGGTCCGGTCCAAGACGCGGGCAGCGGCCACTACACGTTCGAGACGAAGGGCCGCCACACGATCGCGATCGGCGCCGTCTGGCATGCCACCGCGACGCTCACAGGTCCCGACCTCATTGCACCGGTCGTGCTCCCCGATATCGGCACCGCGACGATCACCACCACGCGCACGTATCCCGTCCACGAGGTCCGCGCAGTCCTACAACCCTGAGCGACGGTGTGCTGCAAGCGTCAGGTGTCGGCGGCCTGGGCCGGGTCGCGCGCCGGCTCTGCGCGTCGCGCGAGGTCGACTGAGAACCAGACGACCTTCCCCCGACCGTCGTGCAGCGGCGCGACGCCCCACTCGTCCGCGAGCGCCTGGACGATTCGGAGTCCTCGACCCGTCGGTTCCCGCGGGTGCGGAGATCGGAGGAAGGGCTGCCCCGGACCGCTGTCGCTGACCGCAACGCGAATCAGCCCGTCGTCTCTGTCCACGCGGACCCGGAAATCGGTTTCGGCGTGCCGGAGGCTGTTGGTCGCGAGCTCGGAGACCATGACGCCGATGGCCTCGGCGACATCGCGTGGCACCTCTCCGACGACTGACGTCGTGAACCACCTCGCCCTCGGCACTGACGCGGGCGTGTTCGCGAAGAGCCGTTCGTCAGTCATCGACAATCTCGAACACTTCGGTCAGACCGGTCGCCGCGATGATCCGCTTGATCGTGTCCGACGGTCGAACGAGCACGACGTGGTCCGCACGTTCGGCGACGCGTAGCAGCATCGCGATCCCGGAACTGTCCATGAACGTCAGTGCGGAGAGATCGAAGCTGACCCTCTCGCTCGACGACACGACGGCATCGACCTGCGCTTCGATGGTCGTGACGTTGGAGATGTCGAGCTCGCCGACAAGCTTGATCACGGGCCGTCCGGCGGCGTCGAGCGATCTCTCGACGTCGGTACGTGAAGGCTCGTCGCCTAGTTCCGCCATCTGACTCCTATGAGCGCGGCGTCGTCGTCCGATCCTTGCGGGATCGTCCTCGCGACCATTTCGCCCAGGACCTCGTCCAACGGACTGCCGTTCGTGACGGCAGCGTCGGCAAGGCGTTGCAGCCCGACATCGAGGACCTCGCCGCGGCGTTCGACCAGTCCGTCGGTGTACATGAAGATGGTCGCCCGCAGCGGAAGCGTCGTGGTGACTTCGTCGTAGTGGGCGTCGGGTCGCACGCCGATCGGCACACCGATCGTAGTCCTGATGAATTGCGCGCCGTGACCGTCGACGACCAGCGGCTCCGGGTGGCCCGCATTCGCGCACGTGATGGTTCGGCGCTCGACGTCGACGAGCCCGCACAGCACCGTCGCGAAGTGACCGTCTCGGCGCACACTCAAGAGATTCGAGAGCGCGTGAAGGATCTCCGCCGGGGAATGGCGTTCTGCTGCGTACGCGCGCATCGAGTAACGAAGCGACGCCATCATCGTTGCTGCATGGAGGCCGCGCCCGGAGACGTCACCGACGACGACGAATGCCCGGGAGTCGTCGATGGGAATGACGTCGTACCAGTCACCGCCGACGTCCATACCCTCGACACCTGCCACGTAGCGAGCCACGATCTCGAGTCCCGCGACCTCGGGAAGCACATCCGCGAGGAGGCTGTGCTGCAGTGTTTCCGCGACCGAGCGTTGTTCGGCGTACAGGCGACCGTTCTCCTCGGCGAGCGCTTCAGCCTGCTTGCGGCGGCGGTTGAGACGCTCGACCAGCCACACGGCAGCAGCCGTCAGAAGCAGGCCCAGTGCGGCGAGCGCGAGCGGGAGGCGCGCGAGCAAGGTGCCGCCGAGCTGTTTGTGGGGGCTCATCACCACCAGCAGCTGCGTGTCGCCGAACGGCACGGTCACCGACGCCCGACGACCGTGCAGGAGCGCGCCGCCCGTGCTCGACGCGAGGAGATGCGACTCGTCCGGGAGAGGACCGAGGAAGAGCTCGTACCCGAGGTCGGCAAAGGCAGATGCGCGGTCGATGGCAGCACGCCGATCTTTCGGGAGCGCCTGCTCGGCGTACACGATGAACCGGCGTTGCGGGCGGGTTTCCGCGAATGCGTAGCCCAGCCGGCGTTGGGGCGCGGTGAGCAAGCTCTGTACCGTGAGCTTGTCGCTTTCCATCGCGCGGCTCAGGACGCTCCCGATGTTCGAGGGCGGCTGGGTGAGGAGCTCCGGCTCTGGGCCGACGACGACGAGAGGGCGCGTGGCGGCAGACCGGGCCGGCCACAACGAGGCGGAGACAAACAGCGCCTTACCGGGAGCTCCGACGAAACGAGCCATCGACCTCTTGAAGGCATCGCCCCTGCCGTTCGTCTCGTCGGCCAGCAGTGCCGCTGATGCAAGTGGCGTCTCCACACCCGGAATCGCTGCTGACGCCACCGTGGCGACTTCGCGGACGCGCTGGTTCAGGAGCCGGTCCTCGTTCTTGTCGTGGACCGAACGTGCTCCCAACGACAACGCGGCGGTGATTGCCAAGCCGACGACCAGGACGACGATCGCGCTGGAGTGGAGCGACGGCCGGCGCGCCTTCTGCCGTGCACTCGTCCCCGCAGAGGAATCGTCGCCTGCCGTCGCTTCGGCAATTGCTCCCGGCGTGCTCCTCAGGACGCCGGACAAGTCGCGCAGCCCGCACCGAGAAAGAACATTCGGCCCGGGAGGCTAGTGCCCGATGCACCATCGACGAAACGTTCGCCCACGTCTTGGCACTGCGGTGCGCGATCGGGGCCGACTCTCACTCGATTCTTGCCCGTCTCCAAGATCGGGCTCACGTTCGTCGAGCATCGTCGCGCCATGCCAGTGGTCCGAGACGGTCCGAAGTTCCGCACGTCGGATGACGGGGCGGGTATATCCGCGCCCGTCGTCGACGTCTTCACGCTGGGAACGCCTCCCTCGTCGCCGGGATCGGTCGAACGGAAGTGCTCGCGCCTTGCTCGGACATGGCGGGGTCCGGATTCCGATCCAAGCTGGGTTCGTCCCGCGTTGCTGCTCTTGCTCGCGGTCACCGCCGCGCTCTACCTCTGGGATCTCGGCGCGTCAGGGTGGGCGAACGCCTACTACTCGGCCGCCGTACAGGCCGGCACGAAGAGCTGGAAGGCATTCTTCTTCGGTTCGACCGACGCATCGAACTTCATCACCGTCGACAAGACTCCGGCGTCGCTGTGGGTCATGGAGCTCTCGGCACGCGTCTTCGGTGTCAACTCCTGGAGCGTGCTCGCGCCGCAGGCACTCGAAGGCGTCGCCGCAGTAGGCATCTTGTTCGCCACAGTCAAACGATGGTTCTCACGTGTCGCTGCGCTCATCGCAGCCACGGTGTTCGCACTCACGCCGGTCGCGGCACTGATGTTCCGCTTCAACAACCCGGACGCCCTGCTCGTGATGCTCCTCGTCGGCGCCGCGTACACGATGACG
>DASQHW010000464.1:0-2350 GCA_035631895.1 Acidimicrobiia bacterium
CGATGACGATCTGGTCGGCGGCGGCGAGCGCGGCGAGCGCATCCGGGGACGCCGACGCATCGGCGGGATCGAGCCGAACGTCCCGGATCCGCTGCTTCTCCCCCGCCCGCGCGATCGCCACCTGACCGACGACCCGTGCACCACCGATGTCGGCCGTCATCGAGACGGTCCCGAGCGTGGCCGGCACGACGCGACCGACCGCGCCCAACACCCGACCCGCTTCGTCGAGTGCGGTGGTCAGGTCGCCGAGCGTCGCCGCGAGGCCCACGAGCATCAGGTTGCCGAGCGCATGACCGGCGAGCTCCCCCCATCCGAACCGGTACTCGAACGCAGCCGGCCACGGGCCTTCTTCGCTCGCGAGCGCGACCAGGCAGCGGCGCAGGTCGCCCGGCGCCGGGACGTCGAAATCCCGCCGGAGACGACCCGAGCTGCCGCCGTCGTCGGCCACGCTCACGACCGCGGTGATCTCGCCCGCGTACTCGCGGATGGCGCGCAGCGCGACCGACAGGCCGTGCCCCCCACCCAACGCGACGACTCTCGGCCCCATGGCGACGCTGCTAATTCCGTTCGATGTCTCGATGATGTACCGCGGTCCGGCAACCGCACTCCCGCAAGTGCGCTGCCACTTGCTCGGCGATCACCACGCTGCGATGACGACCGCCCGTGCACCCGATACCGATCGACAGGTACGCCTTGCCCTCCTCCTCGTAGCCGGGGAGGGTCAACTCGAGCAACCGGCCGAGCTCGGCAAGGAACGCACCGGTTGCCGGTTGTGCCATGACGTACTCGACGACAGGCGCGTCGAGGCCGGTGTAGGGCCGCAGCTCGTCGACCCAATGAGGGTTGGGGAGGAACCGGCAGTCGAACACCAGATCCACGTCGAGCGGCAACCCGTGCTTGTAGCCGAATGACACGACGTTCACCTGCAGCGCACCGGCGGTCTCGTGATCGGCGAACAGCTCGTGCAGCCGGTCGCGCAGCTGGTGCACGTTGAGGTTGGACGTGTCGACGATGACATCGGCATCGCCGCGCAATGACTCCACGAGCGCGCGTTCGCGGGCGATCCCGTCCACGACGCGCTCGGTGTCCGACAGCGGATGGCGGCGCCGGCTGCCTTCGTACCGTCGAACGAGCACGTCATCGGCCGCATCGAGAAAGAGCACACGTGGCCGCGCGCCCTGACGATGCAATTCGTCCTTCGCACCGGCGAGGCTGTCGAGGAAATCACCGGAGCGCACGTCGACGACCAGCCCGTAGCGCGCCGGGTTGTCGTGACCACGGGCGAGCTCCGCGACCTTGCCGATGAGCATCGGCGGGAGATTGTCGATGACGAAGAACCCGAGGTCTTCGAGAACGTTTGCGGCTTCGGACCTTCCGGCACCGGACATACCGGTGATGATCAGGACATCGAGGGGAGCGTCCTTTGCCGGCGTCATCGTGAAATGCTCGCGCGCTCGGCACCGTGCAGACGCGCATGAACGGCGGCGCCGACCGCGTCCGGAAGCCACGGCAGCGCCAGGAGCTGCTGCTCGTCGAGCTCACGCAGCTTCTTCACGGACCCGAATTCCTTGAGGAGCCGCCGCCTGCGGGTGGGCCCGAGCCCCGGCACGTCGTCGAGCACCGAGGTCGTCATCTTCTTGCCGCGCAACTGGCGGTGATACGTGATCGCGAACCGGTGCGCTTCGTCGCGCACCTGCTGCAGCAGGTACAGCGCCTCGGAGTCGCGCGGGATGCGCACGGGCTCGTCGCGGCCCGGGAGGTACACCTCCTCGAAGCGCTTGGCGAGGCTCGCGACGCAGATGTCTTCGAGCCCGAGCTCTTCGAGCACTCGCACGGCGACGTTGAGCTGTCCCTTCCCGCCGTCGATCAACAAGAGGTTCGGTGGATAGGCGAAGCGCTTGCCCGAGCGGGCGCCCTCGTCGCGCTCCCGGAGATAGTTCCGGAAGCGACGCGTGAGCACGTCCTCCATCGCCGCGAAGTCGTCCTGGCCGTCCAGCCCGCGCACCTTGAACCGCCGGTAGTCGGCGCGCTTGGGCAAGCCGTCCTCCATCACGACCATCGAACCCACGATCTCGGTGCCCTGGAGGTTCGAGATGTCGAAGCACTCGATCCGCAACGGCGCCTCCGGAAGCGTCAGCGCGTCCTGGAGTGCCAGCAGCGCACGCGCCCGTGCATTGTGATCAGACGCCCTGCGCAGCTTGTGCCGTTGGAAGCTCTCGCGCGCGTTCAGCGTCGCGGTGTGCAACAGCTCGCGTTTGCCACCGCGCTGCGGGACGCGCACGCGCACCTTCGATCCCCGGTTCAACGACAGGAATTGCTCGTAGAGGTCGCTGTCCTCCGGTGCCACGGG
>DASQHW010000465.1:0-4250 GCA_035631895.1 Acidimicrobiia bacterium
GCAGGCTGAGATAGCTGTGCAAAGCCGCCTCTGGCGGGCTGAGGGTCCAATCTGTTGGTCACCTAGCCTGCCGGGCCGATGGATGCCCGGACCTTCTTCGGCCTCGAGCCCACCACCGACCGCACCAGATGGACGATGGAGGTCGTGCGCGGGCTCACCTCGGGGACCGGTGCGCTGTTCGGCGGCGCCGGTCTCGGGGCGTGCATCGAGGTGATGGAGCGCGTCACCGGACGACCGTGCATCTGGGCGACGGCGCAGTTCCTCTCGTACGCACGGCCAACCTCGGTCGTCGAGCTCGACGTGTACGAGGTCGTGCGCGGCCATCAGCTGAGCCAGGCGCGAGTGATCGCGCACGTCGGCGAGACCGAGATCCTCACCGTGCTCGGCGCGCTCGGGCGGCGGCCGTTGCCCCTCGAAGGCCAGTGGGCGGCGCGCCCCGACGTTCCCGCCCCGGACACCTGCCCCCCACGGCCGCTCATGAACCACCACGAAGGGACGATCAGCGACCGGCTCGACGCGCGTCTCGCAGCCGCGCGGCCGTTCTGGGAGTTCCCCGGCCCGGTGGGATCGGGGAGCTCGTCGCTGTGGGTGCGGATGCCCGAGCTGCTCGAGATGTCGGCCGCCGGGCTGGCGATCATCGGCGACTTCGTCCCGTTCGGGATCGGCCAGGCGCTCGGCCGCCGCGCGGGCGGCAACAGCCTTGACAACACGTTGCGCGTCGCGCACCGCGTTCCCACCGAATGGGTGCTGGCCGACGTCCGTGTGCACGCCGTCGCCGATGGCTTCGGCCACGGGCTCGTGCATCTCTGGGCCGAAGACGGCACACTGCTCGGCACCGCCAGTCAGTCGACGATCGTCCGGGCCCACCGCGACGCACCGCTCACCGAGCTCGAAGGAGAGATCCGGCGATGACCGTCCCTCAGCGTTACGGCATCACGTTCCCGTTCGACGGCATCTCACTCGTCGACCAGCGCGACCTCGTACGACAGCTCGTCGACCTCGGCTACACCGATCTGTGGTCCGCCGAGTCCGGCGGCTACGACGCATTCATCCCGCTCGCGGTCGCCGCTCAATGGGCACCCGAGCTTCGCTTCGGCACCGCAATCGTTCCCGCGTACACACGCGGCGCGCACACCTTGGCGTCGACGGTCGCGTCGATGTGTCAGGCGGCGCCCGGCCGGTTCGCGCTCGGCATCGGCACTTCCTCGGACGTCATCGTCGAACGCTGGAACGGAATGACGTTCGACAAGCCGTATCAACGGGTGCGCGACACGTTGCGCTTCTTGCGCAAGGCGCTCACCGGCGAGAAGGTCGACGAGGAATACGAGACGTTCCGCGTGCGCGGGTTCCGGCTGGGCATCCCGGTGCCCGAGCAGCCGCCGATCCTCGTGGCGGCACTTCGCGAGGGCATGTTGCGTCTGGCCGGACGCGAGGGCGACGGCGCAATCATCAACTGGCTCTCGGCGGACGACGTGAAGACCGTCGTGCCACACGTCGGCGAAGGCAAGGAGATCGTGGCGCGAATCTTCGTGCTCCCGGTCGACGACGCGGGGATGGCACGCGCGGTCGGCAAGCGCGCGATCGCGTCGTATCTCACCGTGCCGGTATACGCCGCGTTCCACGAGTGGCTCGGGCGCGGCGACGAGCTCCAGGACCTCTGGCGCTTGTGGAAGGAGGGCGATCGCAAGGCGGCATCCGAGTCGATCCCCGATCACGTCGTGGACGAGCTGCTCGTGTGGGGCAAGCCCGAAGCGTGCCGCGAGCACATCCTGCGCTACATGGAGAACGGCGTGACCACGCCGGCACCCGCCCTGTTCTGCGGTCCCGACCAGGTGCGTGACGGCATCCGCGCGCTGGCGCGCTAGCCGTTCGCTGCGTTCACGCGGCGGACTTCAGGTGCACGTCCTCGTGGCGGACGCGCGCGAGCCGTAACGCCACCAGCAACCGCACCAACCACCATCCCGGGTCCAGCTCGGCGCGACCCAACGAGAAGCGAGCGGACGTCGGCGCCGCGTGATGGTTGTTGTGCAGCCCTTCGCCGCCGGTAACGAGCGCGAGCGACTGCATGTTGGTGGCCGAGTTCGCGTACGGCTGACGCCCGAACGTGTGACCCACCGCGTTGATCGCTCCGGACAGCATCACGTAGAGCACCGCGTGCAAGCCCGCCGCGAGGAAACCGGTCGCGAGACCGAAGCCGAGCGCCCACATCGTCACCACGAGGACGGCAATGCCGATCGTGAGCCCCACCAGGCTGTAGTCGAGCGCGAGCCGGTCGAGGCGATCACGCGGAATGTCACGCGCGTACTTGCGAAGGTTCAGCTCGTCGGAGGCCGCGCGCTTGTACAGACCGACATTGCCGAGCTGCACACGCCAGAAGCCGACGACCGCGGGGCTGTGCGGATCGTCGGCGGTGTCAGTCGCCGCGTGATGCTTGCGGTGCACGGCCACCCACTCACGCGGGCGCATCCCGGTCGTCATCCAGATGATGATGCGACACGGTGTCGCTACGACGGGATGCACGGTGAGGGCGCGGTGCGCGAGCGCACGATGGAGGTACACCGTCGTGATGACGATCGAGAGCTGCGTGACGGCGAACGCGGCTACGACCGCCGCAAGGAGATGCGTGATCGGCACGGCCAAAAGGGTACTACCGACCGGTCGGTAGACTGCGTCGGTGCTTCCCGAGGAGAACGTGCTCACCACCCGGGAGCTGATTCTCGAGGTGGCAGGTCATCGCTTCGCCGAGCACGGCTACTCCGGCACGAGCCTCAACGAGATCGCCGACGAAGTCGGTATCCGCCGCCCGAGCCTGCTGTACCACTTCCCGTCGAAGGAGGTGCTCTACCGCGCCGTGCTGGTGGAGGCCCTCGCCGACTGGACCACCCTCGTCGAGCAGGCGATCGAAGGACCACGCACCGGATGGCCCCAGGTGGAACGGATGCTGCGCGCGGCGTTCCGGTTCTTCGAGGAGCGTCCCGACTTCGTTCGCCTGGTGCGCTGGGCCGCGCTCGAAGGCGGCCCGATCCTTCGTGAAGAGCTCAATGTGTTGTTGAAGCCCTTGTTCGAACGCGGCGCTGCATTCCTCGAACGGGAGATGGACGCAGGACGACTGCGCCGTTACGACGCCCGCCAGCTGTTGCTGACGGGATACGGCGCGGTGCTGTCGTACCTCTCCGACGCGCAGATGATGAGCGGGCTGCTCGACACGGATCCCGTGTCGCCGGAAGCGCTCGCGGTGCGACGCGAGCACGTGCTCGACGTGCTCCGCGCCGCCATCGCGGTCACCAGCTGACGAGCTCGCGCCAGCGGCCGAGGAGCGACGCGTCGCCGAACACCTCGAGGTCGTCGGCCGGGACGCGGCCGTAGAGGAACAGCAGCAGGTCCGATGCGGAGCCGCGTGCGGCGACGTCACCTTTCGCATGTTCGGCGGTGACGACCACGCCGTCCGGGGTCAGTCGTGCGAGCCACTCGCCCGCGCCGTCGGTGCAGTGGAAATGCAACGTCTCGCCGCTGCCGCGCACACGGTCCGCCCACGGCCAGAACGGGATCAGCGCGAAGAACTCGCCGATGCCGTCGAGGGCCAGGTTGCGTTCGATGGGTTGCGTCGCGCCGGCCGCGAGCTGCGCGTCCCACCGGTGCACCGCCGTTTCGTTGGCCTGCCGCCGGGCCCAGAACCCCGAGCTCTTGTCGGGCGTCCACGTCCACAGCTCGACGGACGGTCCTGCGGCAAGGAGCGCGTCCGCGAGGGGTGCGACACCTTGCTCGAACCATTCCAGCCGTCGGTCGACCGGCGGTGGCTGCGCTTCGGACCAGTGCGTGCCGCGGTCGGTCGCCCGGTCGACGATGATGCGCGTCACCCACCGGTGAATACGTCCGAGGTGCGCCAGGAGGTCGGCAACGCTCCAGTCGGGGCACGTCGGCACGGCCGCATCGACACCGGCGGCGCGCGCGGCCGCGGCGAGAGCGAGCCCCTCGCGCCGGATGGCCAGCGCGTATTCCTCGTGTTCCATCAGGCCGTCGACACTACCGGCGCGGGGTCGAGGAGCTCCGAGCCGTTGTTCTCGGGTTTGTTGACGAGCGTCGTGACCGGCCATGCCTCGAGCTCGTCAACCGGCGCGGGCACGAGCAGTCGATGCAAGGCCTCGACGTCGTGGTTCTCACGGTCCAGCCACTCCGCCCATGCCGTATCCGGCAACACGACCGGCATGCGGTGGTGCACGGGCGCGACGAGCTCGTTGGCCTGTGTCGTG
>DASQHW010000466.1:0-7963 GCA_035631895.1 Acidimicrobiia bacterium
GCATGTCTCGCACCCGAAGGTGCAGACGTTCCGGGGAGCGCGCGTCGAGCTGGCGTCGCTCGACCCGTCGCTGCCGATGGAGGTCTACGCCGACGGTGAACGGGTTGGCCCGCTCCCGGGAACGATGGAAGCGGTGCGCGACGCGCTGACCGTGCGCGTGCCGTAGCTGCTACCCGGCCGCGGCAGTCGGCGGGTTGCCCGCATCCGCCAGCGCCTTCGCGAGGGCAACGGGTGTCCCGGTGACGTGCACGATCCCGTGCATGCCCGCCGCCTCGTGGCCCGGAATCGAGCAGAAGTAGTTGTAGTCGCCCGGGGTGCCGAAGTAGGCGACGGCGGACTCCTGCGGTTGCGCCGCCTTCAGCTCCGGAAACAGGGTGCTGACCTCGTGGAACCCGAACGTGTGCGAGCCCGCGAAGTTCACCGTGAACTTCACCAGGCCGGTCTGCGCCTTCAGCGACGAGGGCGTGAACGACAGGCTCGGGCCGGCCGTGACGCTCAGCGTCTGCTTGGCCTTCAACGTCGCCGGGAGTGTCGAGGCCACCGCGTTGTGGTCCTCCGAATGGCCGAGTGAGATCCAGCCCGAGAACGTCAGCGCGAGCAGGAAGCCCGCGGTCACGAGAATTCTCGACGCCTGACGCATCCGCGGCGCCGATGCGAGCAGCGCGGCGCCGAAGAGGATCGACACGGTGATGACCGTGCCGATGACCACCGGGAGGTGGCCGTGGGCGGAGAGGAACAGCCGCGACACGTCGAGCACGTAGACGGCGACACCGACGATCACGGCGACGGGAAGCACGAGGGGCACGAGGTATCGCTCGACGTAGGGCCGCTGCCAGAACGGCACCGGCTCGCCGGCTGCCGCCTGCGCCTCGACTTCCGCCGCAGGTGGCGCCTCGACGCCCGCCGGCTGCTCGGGTTGATCGGTGGTCGTGGTGTCGGTCATTGCTGTTGCAATCCCATCAGTTCTCGGTCGAGGTCACGAGACACGCGGCGCTGGAGCGCGGTTCCGCTCTCCTCGGCGTTGTACCAGCGGAAGAAGATGAGCGTGATCGTGATCCAAAGGCTGAAGCCCACCACGATCTTCATGATCAGCCCGGCCACGTTCATGTCACTCAGCACATTGGTCCCCCAAAGCCGCGGGACCTTCTCGTAGAAACGGTAGAGCGGGTGGTCGCCGAAGGTGAGGAACGACGCAGGAACCGTGGGCACGACAGTTTGGAGGAACAAGAAGAGCATTCGTACGAGTGGCTGGAGCCTCGGCACCTCGGGAAGCGGCGAGAGCACTGGCATCCAGACGACCAACGACGACACGAGGATGACCGTGTGCACGCCGAAGTGGATCAACGCATGGCGCAGCGATGCGTCCACGACGACAGGTGTGTGCGTCACGATCACGACGATGTTGAACACGATCGTCGCCGGAATCAGCCTTGTCAGGTAGCGCACCGTGCGGAGCAGCCACCGTGGTGACAGCAGCCACCGCGCGAGCCATGTCGGTGTGCCCATCAGCAGCAGTGGTGCGGCGATGACGGCGTACACGGTGTGCTGCACCATGTGCACCGAGAACAGATAGCCCTCACCGAGGTCGTGGACGGGCCAGTCGGAGGCGATCCACAACGCGAGCATTCCCGCGGAGAACGTCGCGAGCTGGAAACGCGTCAGCACCGGTGTGCCGGTCGGCGCGAGGCGCGGGCCGAGCCGGCGAATCGCGAAGGCATAGGCCGCAGCCAACCCCGCGATGACCAGCCACACGTCGGGATGCGGGGTCCAGGTCGGGAAGGGGGCGTCGGCAACCACGGCGGTTACGACTTCAAGACGGTGCTGGAGAACACGAACAACACAATGCCGTACACGATCGCCGCACCGACGATCCCGACGGTGAACAGCCGCCGGAAGAACGGGGCGTCCTGCTTCATGTGCATGTACCAGGCGCACACGAGCACGAACTTCGCGGTCGCCATGATCGCGAGCATCGCGATGAGCAGGTTCGAGTTGATGTCGGTGTAGGACGCTGCCACCTCGAAGGCGGTCAGGATCACGAGCACGACCGCGATGAGGATGTACTGGCGCGGGCCGGGGTGCGCGTGCCCCTCGGCCGCGACGGGGTGCTCGGCGTCGGCCGGCACCAGCGCGCCGCCTTCCGCGCCGGCGGGAACGAGTTCGGTGCCGGGCTCGGCGACGTCAGTGCCGTCGGTCATTGACATCAATCCTCAGTGCTGCGGAATCAGGTAGATGGCCGTGAAGATGAAGATCCACACGACGTCGACGAAGTGCCAGTACAACCCGGCGATCTCCACCGCCTCGGACTTCGCCTGCGGGAGCCGGCCCTGCGCGGAGCGACCCCACAACATGAGCAACCACACGATGCCCATCGTGACGTGCGCGCCGTGCAGGCCCGTCAGCACGAAGAACGTCGTGCCGAACATGTTGACCGACAAGGTCAGGCCGTGGCGGTAGAACTCGGTGAACTCGTACACCTGACCGGAGATGAACGTCAGCCCGAACAGCGCGGTCGCGAGCAGCCAGATGCGCAGCTGGCGTTCGTCGCCCCGCTGGATCGCCGCCAGCGCGAGCACCATCGTGAGTGAGCTCATCAACAAGATGAACGACGTCACGGACGTGAACGGGATGTTGAGCAGCTGCTCCGGCTTCGGCCCCTTCAGGAATTGCGTGTCCCTGCCGCGGTAGAGGAAATACGTCGTGATGAACGCGCCGAAGAACAACGCCTCCGACGACAAGAACAACCAGATGGCGAGCTTCGGGTTGCTGACGCCGGTGTTCGTGTCGTGGCCGGGCTCGGCGTGCGCGAGGCCAGACGAATGCGCGGGAACGACTGCCTGTGCCATCAGTGCGCCCCTTCCGCGTGGGGGTGCATATCCGGTTCGGTCGACGGTTCGATCGCCCATCCGCTGAGGCCGAAGAACCCGATCACGACCCCGAGCGCCAGCAGCCACCAGTTCTTGAAGACGAACCCGTAGCCGATGATCGGCAGGGCGACGGCGAAGATCAACGGCCAGTACGACGGCGACGGCATGTGAATGCTGCCCGGTTCGATGTCTTTGCGGTCGGCGACCTCGACGGCTCCGCCCGCCGGCAGCTTCACGAGCCGGCCCTCGTCGTCCTCGGTGTACTTCCGGTGCCAGAGCTCGTCGCGATGCGTCACGATCGGCACCTCGGGGAAGTTGTACTCGGGCGGCGGCGACGACGTCATCCACTCGAGCGTGCGCGCGTCCCAGGGATCGGCGCTCACCGGCTGCCGCCCCTCGCGCTTGGCCGAGTAGAAGATGTTCACGAGGTACACCAGCACGGAGGCCGCGATGAGGAACGCGCCGATCGTGGAGAGCAGGTTGAGCCCGTCCCAGCCCATGCCCTTCGGGTACGTGTAGGTGCGGCGCGGCTGGCCCTCGAAGCCGAGAAAGTGCATCGGGAAGAACGTCAGGTTGAAGCCGATCACCATCAGCCAGAAGTTGAGCTTCCCGAGCCGCTCGCTCAGCGCGTAGCCGAAGAATTTCGGCCACCAGTAATAGAAGCCGCCGAACACCGCGAACATGAGGCCGCCGAACAGCACGTAGTGGAAGTGCGCGACGACGAAGTACGTGTCGGTCTGCTGCGTGTCGGACGGCACGATCGCGTGCATGACACCGGAGAGGCCGCCGAGCGTGAACTGCGCGATGAATCCGAGCGCGAACAGCATCGGTGTGGCGAGCCGGACCGCCCCACCCCACACCGTGCCGAGCCAGTTGAAGATCTTCACTCCCGTCGGGACCGCGATCAGCATCGTCGAGAGGCCGAATGCCGAGACCGCAACCGGGCCGATTCCCGACGCGAACATGTGGTGTGCCCAGACGACCCAACCGAGGAAGCCGATCGCGATGCCGGACATGACCACGATCGCGTAGCCGAACAGTGGTTTACGCGAGAACACAGGAAGGATCTCCGACACGATGCCCATGCCCGGGAGGATGAGGATGTACACCTCGGGATGGCCGAAGATCCAAAAGAGGTTCTGGTACACCAACGGATCGCCGCCCGCGGCAGCGTTGAAGAAGTTCGTGTGGAAGTTGCGGTCCATGAAGATCATGATCATCGCCGCGGTCACCGGAGGCATCGCGAACAGGGTCAGGAACGCGACGACGAGCATCATCCACACGAACACGGGCAGGCGCATCATCGTCATGCCCGGAGCGCGCATGTTGATGATCGTCACGAGGAAGTTCACCGCGGTCGCCACCGACCCGATGCCCAACATGATGATGCCGACCGCCCAGAAATCGGCGCCCCGTCCGGGCAAGTATCCGGCAGCGAGTGGCGTGCTCGTCAGTGGCGCGTAACCGAACCACCCGCCGTCCGGCGCGCCCCCGAGGGCGAACGACGAGTACAGGAAGAGGCCACCGAAGGCAAAGATCCAGAACCCGAGCATGTTGAGCCGCGGGAACGCAACGTCACGCGCACCGACCATCAACGGAACGAGGTAGTTGCCGAAGGCGGCCGCGATCGGCATTCCCATGAGGAAGACCATCGTCGTGCCGTGCATCGTGAAGAACTCGTTGTAGCGCGCGGCAGTCAGCACAGTGCCGTTGGGGCGCGCGAGCTGCAGCCTGATGAACAGCGCCTCGATGCCCCCGACGAGCAGGAACACCGTCGCCAGCGACCCGTACATGATCGCGATCTTCTTGTGGTCGACGGTCGTGACCCAGCTCCACGGGCCGGTGGTCGCGCGTGGCCGCTCGAGGAGCCGGGGCCCGCGCGAGGGCGCTTCGACGAGTGCGTGCGCGTCTTCGACGGTCGTCATGGTGACTGACACTCCGGGTATGTCTTCGGGGTCGTTGGGGTCTGGGTGAGCAAGAAGCAGGCGATCTTCTTGGCTTCTTCCTGGCTCATGCCCCTGTCCACGAATGCGGGCATGTGCTGTTCGAGCTTGCCCATCGGTTTGCGGCTGGGCGCGTTCCACACCCACCGCCACAAGTTGTCGTACGTCATCTCGTACTTGAAGCCGGCGAAGCCCTGGCGATCACCGACGTGCGTCAGATTCGGCCCCACGGCACCGGGCTTCGTCGGCACGAAGCTGTGGCACGTCGAGCAACCCCATTGCTGGTCGTTCACACCGTTCTTGAGGACGTCCTCGGGCTTGGCGGTCAACTGTCGCTGTTCCCATGCCCGGAAGTCGGCCGGGCTCTCGGCGATCACCCGCAAGCGCATGTCGGCGTGCGAGAGGCCGCAGTACTCGGCGCATTGCCCGTTGTAGGTGCCCGGCTGGTTGGCTTCGATCGTGAGGGAATGCCTGCGGCCGGGAACGACGTCCTTCTTGCCGTTCAGCTCCGGCACCCAGAAGGAGTGGATCACGCCGTTCGCGTAGCAACCCGCGCCCGAGCACGGCGGCGGGCCCTGCAAGGTGAGCGCGACCGGCGCGCCGACGGGGATGTGCATCTCGTTCGCGGTCTCGATGTTGCTGCCGTCGTCGTAGTGGTACTCCCACCACCACTGCCGCGCGGTGACGGTGATGTGCACGACGTTCGGACCGGTGGGCTTCTTGGCGAGGTCGAAGATGGTCGCGATCGTCGGGACCGCCATCACCGCGAGGATCAGGGCCGGGACGATCGTCCAGCCGATCTCCAGCGCGGTGTTGCCGTGCACCTGCTTCGGCGCGCGGTCTTCGCCCGGCTTCACGCGGAAGCGCAACGCGACATAGATGGTGGCAGCGACGACGCCGACCCCGATCACCACCGCGATCCAGAAGAACGGCTTCGTGAGGTCGAGGATCTTGTTCGCGTACGGCCCCTTCGGCCGCAGCGCGTTCTGGTTGTTCTTGGGACCGGTGTCGCTGCAACCCGCGAGCACCACGGCGACGATCGCGACGGCGGCCACCATCGCGGCGCGCCGGAACCGGTGGGTGCGGTCCAACATCAGCCTCTCTAGCCTTCTTCGGAGCGAATTCGGCCGGACTCTACAGCGGGCGTTTCCCCGAGCCACAACTCTGTCACGGGCGTCACCAAGGGTGGTGGCACCGACAATTTTCGCCGAACCGCGGCGTCGTCGGGCCACTTGTTCACAAGCGATACCTCACAGACCGAGGTGGTCGAGCGAGCCCGCACGGCGCTGCCAATCGGGCTCCACCTTGACACGCGTCTCGAGGTGCACACGCACGCCGAGCAGCGCCTCGAGCTCGCGGCGCGCCGCCGTGCCGGCGGCCTTGAGCACTTCGCCGCCCTTGCCGATCACGACGCCCTTCTGCGACTGACGCTCCACGCGCACAGTGACGCGCACCGCGAGCAGCGGCTCACCCGACGACGTGCGCCGCTCTTCGAGATCGTCGGTGTTGACGGCGATCGAGTGCGGGAGCTCCTCGCGCGCCACCTTGAGCAGCTGTTCGCGCAACAGCTCCGCAACGAGAAACGACTCCGGCTGGTCCGCCACGACGTCGTCGGGGTAATAGTGCGGACCCTCCGGGAGGCGCGCGGTGAATTCGGCGACGAGCGCGTCGAGGCCGATCCCGCCGCGCGCGGACACCGGCACGTATGCCGCGAAGTCGCCGAGCTCGCCGGAAGCAAGCGCGAGATGTTCCCCGATCTCGTCATGGGTCGCGGCATCGATCTTGTTCAGCGCGAGCACCACAGGCGTGTCGACCTCGGCGAGTCGCCCGGCGACGAACCGATCACCCGGCCCGATCGGCGCGTTCGCCTCGATGACGAAGCACACCACGTCGACTTCCTCGAGGGTCGCGAGCGCTCGCTCGTTCCCGCGCTCGCCGAGCAGCGTGCGGGGGCGGTGGAGGCCGGGGGTGTCGAGGAAGACGAGCTGGCTGTCGCCGGTGGTGCGTACGCCACGTACCTGCGTACGCGTCGTCTGTGGTTTGTCCGAGACGATCGACACCTTGCGGCCGACGATCGCGTTCAGCATCGTCGACTTGCCGACATTCGGCCGGCCGACAATGGCGACGAAGCCCGAACGGAAGACGTGAGGGTCGTTACTCGGCACGATCCGCCGCGGCCGGCTGCTCCTCCATCTGCGGCACCGCGCGCGGCGTGACGATCACCGACACGATGCGCCTGCCCTGCACGCGTTCCGCGCAGAACTCGAGCCCGTCGGCGACCACGCACTCGCCTTCGACCGGCACGTGGCCCAGCGTGTTGAACACGAGACCGCCGACCGTGTCCCATTCCTCCTGCGGCAGGTCGGTGTGGAGCAGCTCGCTGATCTCGTCGATCGGGGTACGACCCGGGACGCGCCACGAACCGGTCGGCAGCCGCTCGACTGTGGGCTCGTCGACATCGTACTCGTCGGTGATCTCGCCCACGATCTCCTCGAGGAGGTCCTCCATCGTGACGAGGCCGGCGGTACCGCCGTACTCGTCGACCACGATCGCCATGTGGAACTTCTCGGTCTGCATCTCGCGCAACAGCTCGGCGACGCGCTTCGACTCGGGCACGAAGTGCGCGGGACGCAGGCTCTGGCGCACAGGTTCGGAGCCGCCGCCGCTCCCACTGCGCGCGACGAGATCCTTCAAGAACACCAGGCCCACGATGTCGTCGATGCTGTCCTCGTAGGCGGGAAGGCGCGACTTGCCGGCGCTGATCGCCATCTCGATCGCCTCGTCGACCGTCGCGTCCGCTTCGACCGCGACCATGTCCGTGCGCGGCAGCATCACCTCGCGGACGACGGTGTCGCCGAACTCGAAGATCGAGTGGATCAGCTCCCGTTCCTCCGTCTCGATCGCCGCTTCCTGGGCAGCGACATCGGCCATCGTGAGGATCTCTTCCTCGGTGACGAAGGGCCCGTGCCGCAGGCCCTTGCCGGGAAGCAGGACGTTTGCGATCCCGATGAAACCTCTGGTGAGCACTCGGAGCGGCCAGAAGCGCGTGACGAACACGAGCACCGGAGAGAGGAGCAGCGCCGAGCGGTCGCTGTGCTGCAACGCGAACGTCTTCGGCACCACTTCGAACAAGGTGAACACCACGAAGATCTC